>CAYTDF010000230.1:3741-4382 GCA_964436365.1 uncultured bacterium
CTTTACGCAAGCCGGTTCTGTTCTCTGGGAGAGCGGACCTCTGTCCCAAGTGACACTTCGCTTTTCCAAGCCGTTTCCACTGTGGCAACAGTTTGGTGCGATAGAGCGCCATTTGGGAGAGAGACTCGCCCTCGCAAGTCTCGGCAAGCCCACTTCTGTAGAGAGGGCACGGGGAACGGAAAGACTTGGTAAGCCAAGGCTCTGGGACCGTACCTGCGGGCAACGTTACAAAACCGCGTGACGCACCGTTTTGAGCGAGTGACAGGTGTTTTTTCCTGAGCGCGCGCAGAACGTCTGCGCCAGCCAGACTCTGAGGTTCACGACCGAACATAACCTCTTTGAACTGCCACAAGGCGCTCTTGAAGAGGGGGCCGTTCTAAGCCCAAACCGATGCCCACGGGGACTAGGGCATCACGGAATTTCGCGATCCGACGCTTATTTCGAGGCCCGGAACGGTGCTCGAAGATGAGTGCCGACAGATAAACATATCAAATACAGTCAGAACAGTCACTTTTATGGTTGACGTTGTCAAGAAAGGCGATAGAATGAATTTGGATCAGTTTAGTTGCAATTCTGAATTGTCCTCGACGATTCTGGGAGATAAAAGTACACAACCTGTAAGGGAGGATTTCATGCCCAAA
>CAYTDF010000230.1:4392-7667 GCA_964436365.1 uncultured bacterium
CAAACGTTCACGACATTACGCCGTACCCGGTGCCAGCGATGCAAGGACTGTGGTTGAGGAAGTCACGCAGGCGCTTCGGCAGCGTTGGGATGTGGAAGAAGACGCTACACGGCGCTTCGTGCGCCGTCACAAAGATCTATCCGCAGCCGAGCTCGTCAGTTTCGCGGCCGAACTCGAGCAACATCTCGCTCATATACACCAGGCTCACTTTGGATACGAGGCTGCGCCGGAAGTGCTGCGCCGGGCCGTGGTTTACGGTCTCGATCGCTTGACACACGCGCGTGGCGGCCTTTCCGAGAAACAGTTGGCCTACTTCATCCAGTTTGCGAAGGACGAGGTTGCCAGCGAGCGGACCCGGGCGTCCGATCCGGGGACCCAAGCCAAACGCGAGCGAGCCATGCGCCCCTTGAAAGAGGTTATCCGGTGTGAAGAGGACGAAGTGATGCGCGGACGTCTCCAGTTCGTGTACGATCTCTTCGCAATCCACGGGCTTCGCTTGGCCAAGAAAAAGATCGTAAGCGCCTGTCTGGAAGAAAAAGATCTCTTCCCCAGACGGCGTGCCGCTGAGGATACGATCGAGACTTTGCGGGGCGCGTATGAAGCGCTTGGATTCCTGGATGGCGACCTTTTCGTCACCCCGGACTATCTCGAGCACGAGCCGGTTCACGTTGCCTGATCCGCCGCTCGCCGTTTTCACGCGACACACACCCCCGAGGCCGTATTGGCACTCGGGGGTTTTTCATGTAAGGCCAACCATGCGTGTTTGACGGCACGTGTGAAAGCCGATACGGTGCGTCAAACCACCATGAATGTTTGTTCAATACGATTCTGCGGGCTTCGGCCGATCCTCCTGACCGTCCTGGCGCTGACGTTCCTGTTTCGCATGCCGTTCCTGTTGACGGTGGCAACCCAGCCCGAACTGGCTCTTCAACCGGATTCGCCGTCTTACACGGATTTCGCGCAGCAGATTAGAAGCCGTGGACTCTTCGAGATTGAACCGAATCTCGGCCGGCCACCGGGCTATCCGCTCTTTCTCACGGTCGTTTATTGCGTTTCCGATACGCCACTCGCGACCGCCCTCGCGCAGATACTGCTTTCGCTGGCGGTGGCCGCACTGGTGGTCTGGCTGGCCTACAAACTCGCCAGCGAGAACGGGTGGACGCACCCACACCGCGCGGCGGGAATCGCGGGCGTCCTCTTCGCCACCGATATTGTCTCCTCGGCCTACACCTGCCTGATTCTCTCCGAAACGCTCTTCACACTCCTGGTCACGCTTGAGGTCGCCGTCCTGCTGGGTTGGACGCGGGGTGCGTTTCGCGGGATTCCCACCGTATCGTCCTCGACAAGTTCAGCCCTTTGGCCTGCGTTGGCCGGTCTGGTCGCGGGATTCAATACGCTCGTCCGTCCCATCGGCATCCTTTTCGCATTGATCCAAGCCCCGTACGTCTGGCTCAAGCGCGGTTCCCTGCCCTGGGTTCGTTGCGGAGCTCTACTCGTTGGCTTGTCGTTTCTGCTTCCGGCCATCTGGATCGTCCACAATGGACAACGGACCGGGGTCTACGCGATGACCGAGATCAACTCGATGAGTCTGTACTATTACCGCGCCGCCGGAGTCCTGGCCGAGGTCGAGATGAAACCGTTTGGCGAGGTCCAAAAAAGTATTATTAGCGACTTCGAGGAAGAGGCCCGGCGGGAAGATTGGGGCATTGAGGAACGAATCGAGCAACGGATGGATCGGGCTTGGCCCATTCTGCTTGGGCATCCTTTGGTGACAGCCAAGATCACGGTGAAGGGATTGGCGACCATGCTGGTGGGCCCCGGAAACCGGCTTTTCAAGGGATTCCTTGGCGAGGGTGGTTGGGCGCGGGTGGCGATAGGCTGGTCGTTCGTGCATCTGGCGGTTGTCTACGGACTCTTGTTGTTTGCGCTTCTGAAGCGCTGGCGCTCAGCGGACGTATGGCTACTTATTCTATCGTTGGCGTATTTCTGCTGCCTCTCGGCCGGTCCCGAGGTCTACTCACGGTTCCGGGTGCCGATCATGCCGATCTTTTGCGTCTTGGCTTCCCTCGCCCCTTTGGCCGGGTCGCGTAACAGCGAGCCACCGGCAAACGACTAGGACGTTTCGCGTAGCGCCACACCCGCATCCCCTGCGAAACAAACTTTGGCGAGCGCCTCTACCCGTTGGCTCGCGCCGCCGTCCAATCCAAGTAGTTGTCGTGAATCTTGTTCAGCAGGCTGGAGACAGAGCTGTTGTAGAGCACCTTGGCTCGTACCAGGCTCTGCTCCGCGTTCTGCAAGTCGCCCTGGTTGTCCAGAAGCCGCCGGAAGGTGATATCGCCATTTTCATACTGCAGTTGCGCGACTTCGAGGTTGCGAGATGCACGCTCGCGGTTGGTTTGGAACGACTTGATCTGTAGCGTCTGCAACTCGATGTCCCGAATTTCCTGGTAGACCTCACGAATCAGACGGCGCTCCGTGTTCCACAGGAGAATCCGGTTCCGCTCCAGGGCCGCCCGCGCTGCGCGCACTCTGGCGTTGGTGAGTCCCCCGTCGCCGACCGGCCAGGAAAAGGAGAGAAAGACCGACGTATCGCTCGACCCGTCGTCGTCGTGCGAATAGGAAGAGTTCAGCGAAATATCCGGGTTCTGTCCCATGCCTTCCAGTTTCAGGGCGTTTTCGCTCTGCTCGATCGTGAGCCGAAGGTTCCTCAGTTCGACGCTATGTGCCAACACCATCTTCACGCACGTCTCCCTGTCGTACGGCATCGCCTCCGTCGATAGTTCTTCCGTCAGCCGGATCACCGTCGGAATGGGAATCCCCAACGCGGTATTGAAATTCTCGTAAGCGTTCGCCAGCTGCCCTTCGAGCCTGACCAGCTCCGAATCGTCGTTCGACAGCCGGATTTCGGCCTCCGTCAGTTCGAAATCAGCTTTCATGCCGTATTGGTTCTGTATCTGGATCAGTTCGTGGTTTCGCCGCGATTGTTCCACTTGATCGCGCTGAATAACCACGTATTGTTCCTGCAAGATCACGTTCCAATACGAGTTTGCGATCGTCTGGACGAGGTCCTTCTCTTCCAGGTACAGTTGTCCTTCGGTGCGTTCGTAGCCGATCTCCGAAGACCGTAGAAGGTTATAGATGTCTTGCCGGGTCTGGGCGTCTTCAAGCAAAGCGGAAATCGATCTGAAATTCGGATCGTTCTGCACCCTGACGTTCAGTTCACGGGAATACCGCAAGAAAGAACCACGATGCGACCGAATTTCACGATCATAAGC
>CAYTDF010000231.1:0-1976 GCA_964436365.1 uncultured bacterium
CACCGGCGAATTGCTCCCACCGGTTCTGGAGTGGTACTACAAGAGCGCCACGCCGCAGGATTATTTCTTCCTGAGTATTTCGGGCGCGGGCTATTGTCACCCGTACCGTGGTTTCATGAGCAAGGTCGCCGACCCCGAATCGGCTTGGCGGGCATACCTGGAGTTGACCCATCGCTACATGCGATTGTTCAGCATGGAGACGCTGGGGCTCTACACCGACGCTTGGAAACCGTTCCGCCGTAGCGAATACGACCCGGTTACCGAGCGGTTCTTGCGCACGAATCCAGAGTTAATCTCGCTACAACTCGGCATGGGGCGCGATGAAGGGCCCGAGGCGGCTTTGGGTAACTACCGGCAGGGTCCGTCGGAGACGCTCGTATCTCACATTCGCACACGCTGGGAGACTGGAGACATCCACGGCGAAAGCAAGGAGCACCATATCGATTGGCTGGTCGAGGAGATACGCGGCAACACACCCGCCACACGGCCCGCTTTCGTGCAGACCATGGCCTACAGCTGGGTCCACGATCCTTCCACGCTACTCGCGGTGACGCAACGGCTTGGCAACGAATACGTTCCCCTCACCGTGCCCCAGTTCGCCGCGCTCTATCGGAATTGGGAAGAACAGAAGCGGTGACGCTCTACCGCTTCGTGCCTGTATAGTAATCCATCAAGCCTTGCATCAGCACGACACCCGAATCCATGTTCTCGCGCCGCGTATAGATGTCCCCACCGCCCTCGCACAGGAACGCGGTGACGCCGAACTGTTTGTGCGGCCCGCTGGTCCAGGCGATTCCGCCGTAGCTCTCTTTGTCGCTGATCGCCAGCGGTTCGGTCAGTTTTCGAGGATCGCGCTTCAGCGTACGCTCTTTGAGTTCCGTCCAGGGGCCGAGTTCGCCCCCCATCTCCGGCCCGGCGTTCATGATTGTCTCTACGACACCACCCCAGGTGTGCATGCTCCAGACCGTCACTGGCGGTGCGGGTGATGCCATCAGTTTCTCCAAATCGCGCTGAACGACGTAGGCCTCATGGGCCTGATCTTTCTCGTCAGAGCCGTTGGGCCGGTACGAGCGATTCATATCCACACCCTGCGCGTTGACTCGGTACCAGCCGTTGGAGACCGCATCGGGACTGGTCATGAAGACGAAGTGAGTGACGCTGCGGCCACGGGCTTCCGCGCCTTCGGATGAGAGCAGCCATTCCAATATCCCGGCCATCCGCCATTGAGAGTTATGCTCGCCGGGATGTTGATTCGCGAAGTAATGCACCCACCGGTTGGATTCGGAGATGGTGCTCGTGGGATCGGTGACCGTCACCCGGCAGATATCCTTCCCCCCCAGAGATTGGCCCAAGACGCGCACCGTGACGAACGGACTCTGTTCCCATGTCTTCGTCAGTTCGACCAGCTTTTCGTAGGTCATCGGCACTTGCAGCCCCACGCTCACTTTGTCTTCGCGAAATACGGGAAATACAAGTGTGTCGCCCTGCTTCGAATCCCGCGACTTGTTTAGCCAAAAGATGGGATACCAGCTCTCTTCGTCGTACGAGAACGAGTGGAAGTACTCGTTGAACCGATAGGCGTTGCCGCCGTTAAAGACGACATCCAAGCGGAGATCGTTTCCCTGTGCATGCTGCAGAATCTGAAATTGAATATTGTTTGCCCAATCGGTATGTCCCGGAGCGTGCCCCAATGTCGCCTTGAAATGATTCTTGGCAACTTTTTCGAGGGTCGTGCCCTGCGAGCCCAAAGGGCCATCAAAGCGAAAGTCGTTGACGGTCAGCTCCGCCGCATGGGTTTGGAGAATCATCGCACCGAGGAGCGCGGTTGCCGATAGGATTGTGCACCGCCGGGCCCACCGGAGGTTTGCGTTGGGATCGTCTCGCATAAGTTTTCCTCACAATTGAGTTGTCTGTTCATGATCTTCTCGAAGGGTCGGTCGGATTGTGTCGCTAGAATCCTAGCAGAATGCCGTTGT
>CAYTDF010000231.1:1986-7662 GCA_964436365.1 uncultured bacterium
TGGAGTTATACCGCAAGTTTGGCTTTGAGCCACCGCCGCAATGTCGTATAGAACGGTTCGCGCGCCGCCGCCTCGCGCCAGGGGTAATGGCCACAGGAGGCCAACTCCACGTATTCCAACTGTGGGATACAGGGGAGCAGGCTGTCTCGGATCATGCTTCCCGGATGGGGATCCTCCGCCCCGTGTAGCATCAGCACCGGCGTATGAATGGCTGCAAAGGCCGCCGGATACGCCCCGCTTTCCTGCATCTGTAGCATATCCGCCCACGTCTCTTCATACGCGCGCGCGTCGCATGGCTCGCCCTCGCCCTCGCCCTCCGCGATTGGTTGGCATGAATAGACAGGCTCAAGCAGCTTTCCCATCGCGTGCAACCTCGCATTCGGATCGGGGACCTCATCCCGCATGTTCTCCAGTTTTCGTTTGACCTCCGGACTCAGCCGGTCGTCGATCATTTTGCACATCTCGCTTCGCGCGATCTGATCGAACGTGCCACAGCCGATAAGAATCAGCGGCCCGGCGCGTTCCGGATACGCGGCGGCGTATGCGAGCGCGAGCATTGCACCCCAGGAATGCCCCACGATGGCGGCACGAGAGCTCTTGCAATGCCGCTCGTTCACGGCGTCAAGATCTTCGATATGGGTTGCGACCGTAAGCGGTTCCGGCCCGCTACCGCGTTGAAGCGGCTCCAGGACGCGGAACCCATCGGCGAGTTCCCGAGCCACGGGCGCGATGGAACCCGGCGCGCCCGGCCCGCCGTGCAAGACCAGCAGCAGCTCGCCAACGGTTCCGTAACGACGCGTCTCGATTTCCGACACTCCGCGACGATCGTTCATGGATAGGCTTTCATGGCGGTTCCTCTATTCCGGTCAAGTCAGGATTGTGGGGAGTTTCGACAAAACCGCATCGGCGATCTCCGCTGTCTCATCGTCGCAGGTGTTCGCTCGCTTCGTCGCTAGGGTACGCGCTCGTTGAGACCAGGCCATGGCGGATGACGATGGACCGGTCCTTTGACGGTGAGTGGACGCCTTGGGTGCTGTCGCCGCCCTCAAGATCATTCCCGCTCGCCCGATACGGGCACGCCGGGGGATTTTCGCGCTCCCTCCGGCGCAAGCGGTGGAATCTCCTTACCGGTCGCTTGGATGACGGGGTATTGCGCTCCCATTTCTTGGAGACGGTCCATCAATTCCGCGGCCAGACGGTTGAGAACATCGGTATGCGAACCCGCCAAGTCGTTCTTCTCTCCGATGTCGTTCGAGAGATCGTAGAGTTCCCATTTTTTCCGGTCGTAGAAGTAGATCACTTTCCAGTTCTCATGGCGCATCGCGCTGAAGGGGCCGAACCCGTGCTGTAGCGTTTCGGGATAGGTGTTGATGAAGTGCGGGTAGTGCGACACGATTGGTCCCGGGCGCTTGAATCCCTCTTGTTGGGTTACATACCCGCTGATGTCGAAACCGTCGAGTACGGCGAAATGCTTGGTTGGATCGTCGAGCCCGGCCCAACCGCAGAACGTCGGGGGAATGTCGTCGCAGCTCACCGGCTCGTGGCAAATCGCACCCGCCTCGATGGGGATGCGCCGCTGGCTCGGATTCTCCGCAGCGCGTTTCGCCCAGCTCACGATCATCGGAACGCGAATCCCGCCTTCATAGGCCGAGCATTTGCCACCGCTCAGGGGCCAGTTGTGCGTATAGTGGCCCGTGCCCATGATCGTCTTTCCGCGCGGCCCGTGCGCGAGTCCGCCGTTGTCGGACGTGAACAGCACGATGGTGTTTTCCGATACGCCCAGCTCCTCCAGCCGGTCAAGAATCGAGCCCAAACTCGCATCCATTCCCTCGACCATGGAGGCGTATCCCGCTTCGTTCGCTTGAATGCCCTTTTCGAGATAGCGTTCTTGATAGGGTTTGTGTGGCTGAATCGGGGCGTGCACCGTGTAGTGTGACATATAGAGGTAAAACGGTTTCCCATCCCGAACCGCTTGGCTCATGGCTTCATTGGCTTTGACCGTCAACGCCTCGGTCAAGTTGATCTCCCGACCGTAGAACTCCTCGAGTCCCGGCACGCCCCAGGGCAGCGTCTGCTCGCCCTTCTTCTTGTTTCCAAAGTTTTCCGTGCCGTAATAGTACCCCGGTCCCCCAGCCGAATGGCCCGCGATATTCACATCGAACCCCAGGTTTTTCGGGTCCGAGCCGGGTGTGCCGATCGCGCCCCAATGAGCTTTCCCGGCGTGAATTGTCCGGTAGCCTTGCTCCCGAAGCACGGCGGGCAGGGTTGGCTCGCCGGGCTGCAATCCCTCGATCCGCCACGGCGGCGAGGCCATCGTGGCATGCTGTTGAGACTGATCGCGGTCGGGGTACAGCGTCCACTGGGTCACGTGGTGCCGCGCCGCGTTCTGACCGGTCATGATGCTTGTACGTGTCGGCGAACAGAGCGGGCATGCGTATGCGCTCGTAAAGCGGATGCCCGATTTCGCCAGCCGCTCCATATTGGGCGTTCGGTAGAAGTAGTTGAGAGGTGTCGGATAATTGTGAAACGGTACAGATGTATCTTGCCAACCCATATCGTCGACCAAGAAAAAGACGATATTCGGTTTCGTGCCAACGCGCTGCTCGGATTGTGAACGAATCGGGAAGAGACCGGTCGCTACGGTTGCTGCGGAAGTCTCGAGGAATCTTCTTCGGCTGGTCTTCATGTGATCTCCTTTGTGGCGAATGGAGCTCTCTACCGAGAGGGACTCCGTATCCTATCTCTGGAGAACCATCCCCCTCCCAGGCATGATATTCCCACCCCTCTCCCGGGTCAATCGGCATTCGTTCTCCGGTCGCCGGTGCGGAGCCGATGGGCACGAGTCGGGATATCCTGTACCCTGCTGGCTGTGGAATCGACTCGTCAAGACACGAATGGAGTTCGGAGATGAAATCAGGATACGCCATCGATCTTCTCTTGCTTTGCGGCCTACCCATACTGGGGCAGCTCGCCGCCGCCGCCCCTACTCTGGAAGCCTACAATGTTGTTTGGGACAGCCCTAGCAAGGACTCATCCGGTTCTATGCCGCTCGGGAACGGGGATGTGGGTTTGAATGTTTGGATGGACGAAGAGGGCGACCTCTTTTTCTATATCTCCAAAACCGACGCTTGGAGCGAGAACCTCCGCCTCCTGAAATTGGGGCGCGTGCGAGTCACGGTCACACCGAATCCGTTCAAGGCCGCGACCTTCTTCAAACAGACACTTCATCTGGAGGAGGGTGCGATCGTCATCGAAGGTGGCGAGGGCCGGGAGAAGGTGACGCTTCAAATCTGGGTGGATGCCAACGCTCCCGTGGTTCACGTTCAAGCCAAGGGCGGCGCGCCTCTCGATATACAGGTCAATCTCGAACTCTGGCGGACCGAAGACCACGCCTTGGAAGAGAAGCAGGAAGTCTTCAGCGCCTACGGTCTCGGCGGCGGGCCCGACCCCGTCATCGTTCATCCCGATACCGTTTTGCCCGCGCGAAACAACCGTATCGTCTGGTTTCACCGCAACCGGCGCTCGATCTACCGGCAGGTCATGAAACACCAAGGGCTCGAGTCCCTGGCGACACGGAAATCCGATCCACTTCTGCACCGCACATTCGGCGGGACCGTTCTCGGCGACGGTTTTGTGAGTGTCGGCGACACGGCGTTGAAAACGTCGAAGCCGAAGAAGAAACAGTCGGTGGCGATTCATCTACTGACCGCGCAGACGCCGAGCGAAGGGGAATGGCTCCAACAGCTCGAGGCGTCGGTGACAGACTCCGGCCGGACCTCCGCAAAGAAGGCGCGCTCGGCGCACAACAAATGGTGGCGCGCGTTTTGGGATCGAAGTTGGATTCGTGTGGCGGGCGGCGTTTCCGATGAGACGTTTAAGGTGACGCGGGGCTATGCTTTGCAACGCTTTATCGCCGCCTGTGCGGGCCGTGGCGCGTACCCCATCAAGTTCAACGGCTCCATCTTCACCGTCGACGCACGCGAGCCCAAGAGGCATTTCGACGCCGACTTCCGTTCTTGGGGCGGGCCCTATTGGTTCTAAAACACACGTCTCCCCTACTGGGCGATGATCGCTTCGGGCGATTTCGACATGATGGAGCCTCTATTCAAGATGTTCCTCGACATGCTGCCGTTCGCAAAACAGCGTACGAAGATCTATTTCGAGCATGAAGGCGCTTTCTTCCCGGAAACGATGACGTTTTGGGGAGCCTATGCCAATGAGAATTACGGCTGGGACCGGAAGGGAAAGCACCCCTCGTACATAGAGAATACGTACATCCGCTATTACTGGTCCGGCGGACTGGAACTGACCGCGATGATGCTCGAGCGATACGCTTTCACCGGAGACGACGCTTTTGCGAAGACGACTCTCTTGCCACTGGCGGAGGCCATCCTCACTTTTTACGACCGGCATTACCCGCGAACAGAGGACGGGATTATACGTTTCGATCCCGCCGAAGCTCTGGAAACTTGGCACGAAGCCGTGAATCCGCTGCCGGAGATTGCCGGGTTGCGTTACATTCTGCCGAAACTCCTTGCATTGCCGGAAGAACTCACGACCGGCCGACAGCGTGAGACTTGGCGGCGGTTGCTCGGCGAGCTCCCACCTCTGCCCATCGGTGAAGAGAACGGCAAGCGGTTTCTGCTCCCTGCGGAGACGTTTGACAAGCTCGCCAACTCCGAGACCCCCGAACTCTACGCCGTCTTCCCGTACCGTCTGTATGGTGTTGGGAAACCGGATATCGAACTCGGTCTCGAGACCTTTGCTCGACGGAAGATCAAACGCACCGGCGGTTGGACGCAAGACCCCATTCAGGCCGCGTTCTTGGTGCTGGTCGAGCGAGCGAAGACCGACACGACCCTGAACTTCACCACCTATCATAAGGGAAGCCGGTTCCCCGCGTTTTGGGGACCGAACTTCGACTGGATCCCGGACCAGGACCACGGCAGTGTCTCGCTTATCGCGTTACAGACCATGCTCATGCAGGTCGAGGACGACACGATACTCCTCTTTCCCGCGTGGCCCAAGGACTGGGATGTCGAGTTCAAACTACACGCTCCCCAGAACACGACGCTCGAGGGTGTTTACCGTGACGGGGAGTTGAAGGAACTCAAAGTGACCCCGAAATCTCGCCGGAAAGATGTTACGATACTGGAGTAGATCTCGGAGCGAATGCCGAACAGCCCGTCTGGAAACGGATGGATGCAGGAAGGTTTCGAGCATGAGAGACGATACGGTTCCTCCACACCCGCAAGCGGTCATGAGCGCCGCACCCACGCCGAGTCGGCGTCTGTTCTTGACGCGAGGGGGGCTCGTCTTGTCGGGCGCCGCTCTCAGCGGATTTCCGAATCTCTCGGTCGGCGAACGCGTCGTTTCGCTTTCTGAATCCGCGGTTCGGTTCGGGGTGATCACCGATATCCACTATGCGGACAAAACGAGTTCAGGTTCACGCTACTATCGCGAATCGATGTGGAAGATGCAGGACGCCATCCAGCGGTTCAACGTTTCCGATCTGGATTTCATTGTTGAATTGGGCGACTTCATCGATTCCGCATCGGGCATGCAAGGAGAGATTCATCACTTGCACGCAATCGACGCTGAGTATGCCAAATTCAACGGAGAACGGCATTACGTTATTGGGAACCATTGTGTTTCGACTTTTACCAAACCGCAATT
>CAYTDF010000232.1:0-5994 GCA_964436365.1 uncultured bacterium
CGCCGGTCCCTTCGGACCTTGCCTATATCATCTATACGTCCGGTTCGACCGGTAATCCCAAGGGCTGCCAGATCGAACACCGCAATCTGTATCACTATCTGAGTTGGGCGAATCGATATTACTTCCCGAATGAGAGGAACGGGAATTTTGGACTCTATTCGTCGTTATCGTTTGACCTTACGGTGACAAGTCTCTTCTCCTCGCTGCCCAGTGAGATGGAGATCGGCGAGATCCTGAAGGAGAGTTTCCAAAGCGACAGCCCGATCGACAGCATTAAGCTCACTCCGTCGCATATCACCCTATTGCGGGAACTCGATATCACAGAAACGAACGTATGCTTGGCCATCGTCGGTGGTGAAGCGCTGCTTGTGGAGCAGGTACGGCTGCTGCACGGTCTGAATCCGGATATGGCGGTTTATAACGAGTACGGCCCCACCGAGGCTACGGTTGGTTGCATCATCAAGCGGGTCGAGCCGGACGAAGGGCGCGTTTTGATCGGCAAGCCGATTGACAATACGCAAATCTATATTCTCGACAGTCGCATGGCTCCCGCGCCGGTGGGCGCTCCCGGTGAACTCTACATCGGTGGTGCAGGAGTAGCGCGTGGCTATCTGCACCGCGACGATCTGAACGCTAAATGTTTTATCGGCAATCCATTCTGCAAAGGCGAACGCCTCTATCGAACCGGCGACAAAGCGCGGTGGCTTCCAGACACGAATATCGACTTCTTGGGCAGGATCGACGATCAGATCAAGATTCGTGGCCACCGTATCGAACCGGCCGAGATCGAGTGCTGCCTGGCGCAACATGAATCAGTCGATAGCGTTGCCGTCGTTGCGCGGGACGATGAGGGGCAGGGGCCGGAGCTGATTGCCTATCTGGTCTTCCTGGACGATTGCGAGATCCCATCGCTGAAAGCCTATCTTCGCGGCCGACTTCCAGAATATATGATCCCCACGCACTTCGTGGATATGGAACGATTGCCACTGAATCCAAACGGAAAAATCGACCGGCGAAAGCTTCCCGACCCCGCGGAGTGCAATATGCGGACGGAAACCGTTTGTGAGCCGCCCCGCAACGATTGGGAGAGGCGGCTCTTGCCGATTTGGCAGAATGTTTTGCAGATGGAATCGATCGGCGTAACAGATCATTTCTTCGATCTCGGCGGACACAGCCTCAAAGCCATGCAGTTGACGTATCGCATTCAGCGAGAATTCGGCGTGAATCTGAGCCTGCACACACTATTCGAAGTGCCTACGATTGAAAGCTTAGCCGTTCGGCTGCAGACGGCTGGCATTGCGGAATCGTCGAGTATCGAACCCGCTCCCGAACGAGAGGAATACGCCCTTTCCCACGCACAGGAACGGCTCTGGTTGCTGCATCAGATGAAGGGTGAGACCGCGTACAACATGCCCAAAGCCGTTCTCTTCAAGCGTCTGCTCGATGTGGAAGCTTTGAAAGCCGCGTTTCAGGCGCTGATGGAACGCCATGAAGCGTTGCGCACAGCATTCGTCTTGGTGGATGGCGAACCCAGGCAGCGCATACTCGACCGCGTGGATTTCGATATATCGGAAGTCGATTTGAGGACATCTGACGATCCGATGCAGACGGCTCGGGAAATCGCCGACCGGGAGGCCGTGCGGTCGTTCGACCTGGAGAGACCGCCGCTGCTGCGTGCTGCGTTGATGGCCTTGCCGGACTCCCAGTACGTCTTCCTTCTGGTGATACACCACATCATCGGCGACGGTTGGTCGATGAACGTTCTCTATCGGGAGATACTTAGCCTCTACCAAGCGTTCCACGACGGGCGACGTCCCAGTCTCAAGCCGCTGGGCATCCAATATAAAGACTTCGCGGAGTGGCAAAACGGCCTCTTTTTCAAGCGCGAGGAGCGTTACTGGCTGAAAGAACTCGCGCATGCACCCGCACAACTTCGGCTGCCTTACGACGTTGAGGCGGACGGCGAGCCCGAGTTTCACGGGGCGACGGAGGAGCGGACTGTACCGGCCGACGTGGTGCGGGGGCTGCGCGCTCTGGCATCGGAGAAGGGAACGACGCTCTCGAATGTCGTCTTATCGGTCTTTCAACTCTTCCTGTATCAACTCACCAAACAGGACGATTTCTGCGTGGGCGTGAGCGTGGCCAACCGCACCCACGCGGATTTAGAAAACCTGATCGGATTCTTCGTGAATATCTTGCCGATTCGAATGCAACTTTCCGCCGATCTCGAATTCGACGAACTCTTGGACCGCGTGGTAGAGAAGATGCAGGATGCGTTTGAATGTCAGGACTACCCGTTCGACTTGCTTGTACAGAAGTTGAATCCGGATCGTGTCGGCAACCGCCAACCGTTCTTGAACGTCATCTACGCGTTTCAAAACTTTGACGATCTCCACATCGACCCTGAGGAGTCTGACTTGGGTCCCCAAGGCGCACCGGAACGAGAAGAGAATGCGCTCTTGGCGCTGGAACCGTTTGAGGTCACCTTTGAGACATCCAAGTTTGACCTAACCTTATTTATAACGGCTATGGGAGAAGCACTGCTGTTTTCGCTCGAATACGATACCGCCTTGTTCCAGCGCTCAACCATCCAGTGGTATTTGGAGACTCTGGAACGCTTTGCCTGCACAGTCGCAGAGGCGCAGAGCCAAAATGAGAAACGAATATGAAGTTAAGTGATTTCAATCTTCAAGACCGCCCACGCGGCACAGAGGATCTGCGGGCTACGATTGAAGCCTTCAATGACAACGCCACAGATTACCCTCGTGACAGAACCGTGCACGCGTCATTTTCCGCTCGGGCGTCTGAAACGCCGGACGCCGTGGCCGTGATGCACGGCGAGTCCAACTATAGCTACCGCGTGGTCGATGAGGCTTCCAACCGATTTGCGCGCTTTCTGATTGACCGGGGTGTGGGGCGTGAAGATTTCGTCGCCGTGATCTTGGAGCGTTCGTTCGAGATGGTGGTCGCCATTCTCGGAATCCTGAAGGCGGGCGCCGCTTACGTTCCCATCGATTTCGACGCGCCATTCGAGCGCATGAAGTATCTGTTGGACGATACGCGGGCGCGCGTTCTCGTTTCAGAAAAGAACTATATCCGCACCGTGAACCGGCTGCAATGGGAGTGCGCCCATTTAGACGTTCTCTTCTGCGCCGACAGCCGAAACGTTCACGCCGAGCCGGAAGGCGTCGGCGGGATGATGAAAGAGGAAACCTGGGGCCACGTTGGAAACACGACGTCTGACGATGTCTCCAACGGCGGCTTGTCCATCGACAAACGCGCGGCGAATCCCCATTTGCAGCCCCGGCATAAGCACCAGTTCGATCTGCGTGCACTAGAGAACTACCCGGCGACACCCCTGGACGAACGGAGCGGGCCGGAGAGTCTCGCCTACACGATCTACACGTCCGGCACATCGGGCCAGCCGAAAGGGACTTTGGTCGAACATCGGTCGATCGTGCGTCTCGTGCTAAATACAAACTACATTGAATTGACCGCAGAAGATCGCTGCCTGCAGACCGGTTCGCTGGCGTTCGACGCCTCGACATTCGAAATCTGGGGCATGCTTCTAAACGGTGGGGGCGTATGCCGTCCGCTGGAACGGGCGATTCTGGACAGCGCGGAGATTACGCGGCTGATCCGCAAACATGGAATCACGACCATGTGGATAACGGCCAGCCTGTTTAACCAGCATGTTGACATGGACCTCGCAATGTTTGCGGGTCTGAAACATCTTCTTGTGGGTGGTGAGAAGCTCTCCGTAGATCACGTTAACCGGGTGCGCGAGGCCTACCCGGGACTCAAGATCATCAACGGATACGGTCCGACGGAAAACACGACCTTTACGACCTGCCACGACATCACGGCGACCTACGCCAGCGACATTCCCATCGGCAAGCCTATCGCCAACACCCAAGTACTGATTCTGGACGATAGTGACGGTTTAGCTCCTGTGGGTGTGCCGGGTGAGATATGCGCGGCCGGCGATGGGCTGGCGCGTGGGTATTTGCACAACGCGGAGCTGACCCAGGCGCGATTCACACCGCACCCGTTCGAGAATGGAAAGCGGATCTATCATACCGGCGATCTCGGCCGCTGGCGCGCGGACGGCGCAATCGAGTATCTGGGGCGTATCGACGACCAGGTTAAGATTCGCGGCTATCGTGTGGAGCCCCGCGAAATCGAGACGTGTCTTCTGCGCGATCCCCGGGTGACCGAGACGCTCGTGCTGGCCCGCGACTTCGGCGGCGGGAGTTTGGACCTTGTGGCCTATGTCGTCGGTGACGATGAACTGGACGTCAATTCACTGCGTGACGCGTTGAAATCGACTCTTCCAGACTATATGGTCCCTGCCTATGTTGTTCGCCTGGATCGGATGCCGCTGAACGCCAATGGGAAAGTGGACCGGCGCGCTATGCCCGATCCCGTAGAAACCGAACGACCCCCGAGTATCGAACGTGTCCCACCGAGAACGGAGACCGAGAAGACGCTGGTTGAAATCTGGGAAGCGGTCTTAGGCCATAAGGGGATCGGGATTACCGACAACTTTTTTGACGCGGGCGGCCACAGCCTGAAAGTGACTAAAGTCGTGGCCATGATTCAAGAGCGTCTCGATGTCGCCGTTCCGCTCGGTGCGCTGTTCAGGGCCGCAACGATTCGGGAACTGGCCGCCTATATTCTGGACGCCGCCCGTTACGGTATCGACCTCGCCGATGAGGCGATGGTGTGTATGGGTGGCAAAACGAACGGGCCGTACTTGTTCGCATTCCCGCCGGGCACGGGAGACGCCGTCAGCTTCATTCAACTCGCAGACCGGCTGAGACCCTACACCCTCTACGGATTCAACTTCATCCAATCCTCGAAACGGTTGGAGGATTACGCCGACCTCGTGGCCTCCGTCGACCCCGAGGGGCCGTATCTGTTTTTCGGCTACTCCTCCGGCGGCAACCTGGCCTATCATGTCTGTCAGGAAATCGAGCGGCGGGGATTGTGCGTTTCCGATATCGTGATGGTGGACTCCGGCCGCAAATTGGAGTGTACGCCGTTCCCAAGAGAAGAAGTGGAGAGCATTGTGGATGAGTTTATCAATCACGAGAGCAACCGGCCTTACTTAAACAGCCCGGTGCTTCGCGATAAAGCGCGAAGGCTGATCGAGTCTTCGTATGCGTATATCGAAAACGCGGTGGACGAAGACAAAGTGAATGCCAACGTGCACGTCATTACCAGTGAAGGCGCGGTGGACGAGAACTACGACGCGAATGGCAAACTCCTAGCGACAAGAACCGGCTGGGCGGCGCTGAGCCGTGGTGAGCTCGATACATACCAGGGCGAAGGCGACCACAACCACATGCTCTATCAGCCTTATTTGGATCGAAATGCAGAATTAATAAGAACCATTCTAGACCGGGCGGTGCAACAGCAACCCTCCCGCAGTGAGGTGCAAACTACGTGAAGATCTTTGAGAGACGCGAATCGCAAGTGCGGTCGTACTGCCGTTCATTCCCAGTCGTGTTCGAAAAAGGAAAAGGTTCCTTCCTCTTCGATACCTCTGGGAAGAGATATATCGATTTCTTCTGCGGCGCGGGGACGCTGAACCACGGACACAATCCGGATGGCATGAAGAAAGCCGTCCTAGACTACCTGGGAAACGATGGGGTCGTTCACAGCCTGGACATGGCCACGGTCGCGAAGGCCCGGTTTCTGGAGACACTGGAGTCTGTCATTCTCGAGCCGCGCGGGATGGACTACAAGATTCAGTTTGTCGCACCCTCGGGCGCGAACGCCGTAGAGGCAGCCTTGAAGCTGGCCCGGCTGGATAAGCAACGCTCGAACGTCGTGGCCTTCACAAACAGCTACCACGGCCTTACGGCGGGGGCACTGGCGGTGACAGCCAACAAATACTATCGCAACGAAGCTTTTGTCAATCGGCAGGATGTGACGTTCATGCCATTCGACGGTTACTTAGGCGAAAACGTCGATACCGTCGCGTATTTG
>CAYTDF010000232.1:6004-7651 GCA_964436365.1 uncultured bacterium
AATGCATTCAAGAGAGCGGGAGCGGACTCGATTGTCCTGCGGCGGTGATTGTGGAGAGCATTCAGGCCGAAGGCGGCGTCAACGTCGCGCGTAGCGAATGGCTGCAATCGCTGGCAAAGCTGTGCCGCGAAAACGATATTCTTCTCGTTGTCGACGATATTCAAGTCGGTAATGGGAGGACCGGGACCTATTTCAGCTTTGAAAAGGCTGGCATCGATCCAGATATCGTTGTGCTTTCGAAGGCGATTGGCGGTTATGGTTTTCCGCTCTCGATCGTCTTGCTGAAGCCCGAGTTGGATCGCTGGAAGCCAGGAGAACATACCGGCACCTTTCGCGGGGACAATCTCGCGTTTGTGGCTGCGGCGCATGCTCTTGGCTCTTGGAGCGACGATTCCTTTTCCGAATCGATTCAACAAAAGGGATTGCGGCTGGAGGCCGCTCTGCATGAGATTGCAGCCCAATATCCCGCCCTGAACGCGAAAGTGCGAGGCCGGGGCATGATCTACGGATTGGATCTTTCCGAATCGGAGATTGTACGCGCGACGGCGCGGGAGAGTTTCTCTCGTGGCCTGATCCTCGAACTCTGCGGCGAGAGCGACCGTGTTTTGAAACTTCTGCCCGCGTTGACAATCGAAGACGAAGTTTTGCAGGAAGGAATTAAGATCATTCGCCAGAGCATAGAAACCGTTCTTCAGAAACGAGGATGAATTCCGGCCGGGCCGTGCGGACCCGGCGTACAGGAAATTGAGCCCATGTTGAAACCGATTCCGGGAGAGCCTTTGGCGTACGTCTCGACGATGGTTGAACTGCTGCGTTTGCGCGCGCGCGAGCAGCCGGGCCGTTGTGCCTATACGTTTCTCTCGGACGGCACGAGTGGGGAGCTCACCATCACATACCGGGAACTGGACCGCAGGGCCCGTGCGATTGCCGCTCACCTGCAATCGCGAAACGCCACCGGTGACTGTGCATTGTTGTTCTACCCACCCGGTTTGGATTTCGTTGCCGCACTCTTCGGTTGCTTTTATGCGGGCGTGGTCGCTGTTCCGGCCTATCCCCCCCGCGTGAACCGCTCCATGACCCGTCTGCAGTCGATTGTCAGCGACGCTGGAGCGCGGTGGGCCCTCAGCACCTCTCAGGTTCTGGCGAAAGTGAATCGGCAACTCGCGGATACGCCTGGATTGGCGAACATGAAACAAATCGCCACGGACACGATCGACGGTGACGGCACCCTCGCGGAATCATGGAAGGATCCCGGTTGCAGTGGCGATACGCTTGCCTATTTGCAGTACACCTCTGGATCGACCAGCGATCCCAAAGGGGTCATGATTTCGCATGCCAATCTGTTGTCCACGCTCGCGGACCTCGACCGCGCGTGCGACCACACGCCGGATAGTGTCATGGTTTCATGGTTGCCCACGTTTCACGACCTGGGACTGATCTATGGCGTTCTCGTGCCCTGCTATCGCGGTTTCGCATGCGTATTGCTGGCCCCTGCGGATTTCCTGCAGCGGCCGATCCGGTGGTTGAAAGCGATTACCCGTTACAAGGGGACCCATTCCGCCGCGCCGAATTTCTCGTTCGATCTCTGCGTCGACAAGATCACCGAAGCCGAGCGCGCAACACTGGATCTGAGGAGTTGGCGCCTGG
>CAYTDF010000233.1:0-7630 GCA_964436365.1 uncultured bacterium
GTTTGTGCTTGTGGTAGCACTTCCCGGGATCGTCATAAGTATCGACGAACCAAACCTCAAACTTGAGACTTTTTTTCGTTTTCTGCCTCTTTGGGCGAAGTTCCATTCTCTCTAGCAACCCGGAACGATGCCTGTCGTCGTGCTACAGTCTCGTATGGCTGTTCCCCGACCCAATTCGCCTGTTACGGGCTTTGCATCGTCGCTCCGGCTTGTCTCAATGCCGGTCTGGCTACTCTTGTTGTTACTGGTTGTGCTCGCAGCGCTTCAGACTCACTTCATTGTGCGCGATCGTCTCCCCCTTCGGTGGGACGAGTCGTTTCACGCTCTCCACGCGCTCGAGATGGCCGACTACTGTTCCGGGACGCGGTCATTGCCTGGAAATCTATTCGATTTTTCCTCTTATTACCCTCCGCTGACCTATATCTTGTCTGTGCCGGGTGTCTTTCTTTTTGGCAGGAGCGTCGATGGGCTTATGGCCGTCCATGTCTGGTTGCTTCTGATGGGGGTGGTCGGGGTGTACGGGCTGGGCCGAGAGGTGGGGGGCAGCTGGGTTGGGCTCTGGTCCGCCTGGATGATGGCCACCGCGCCCATTGTTTTCGGGACCGCTCGGACTTTTCTGCTGGATGTTCCGCTGATGGTGTCGGTTATATGGGCCTCATGGGCGCTTGTACGCTTCGCCGACCGGCCTTGGCCCCGCCGCGCGCTCCTCTTGGGGGCATTCACCGGACTGGCCATGCTTGCCAAATGGACCGCTTTCCTCTTCTTGCTGGGAACGTTTCTGGCCTTTGTGGCCGAACGGGCCCGAGGAAAGGCCCTGCCGCATCCATGGGTGCCGTTGCTCGATGCCGGTCGTGGATGCGCCGCAATCTGGCGTCGGCACCGTCACTTTCTGCTCGGCATTATTGGGGCTCTTCTGGTCGCATTTATCATATCCGCACCTTGGTATTTAAGACACTTTTATTTCATAGTCGTAACTTTTTCAGGAGACCCGGTGACGCACGGAATATTCGCGCGCCCGGGGACGTCTGAAACCCTTGATTTGACACAACGTATGGGGTTCTATCTCGCCAAGTTGGGCGGTAACCAGCTACACTTGCTGCCCGCTCTATTGGTTCTAATCGGTGCGTCTCTTTATCCCCGGCGGGCGTCCTCACAGCGTGTTGCGCTCCTTTACGGTTGGCTTCTGGCGCTGCTGGCGTTCACGTGGATTCCGCTGAAAGATCCGCGCTTTACGGTGCCCGCTTTGCCGCTGTTGTTTGTGGCGGGGGCCGACGGTTTTCTGCAGATACGGAACCGAAAGCCCTTGATCGTCGTGGTCGCTTTGAGTCTTTCCTTGGGATTCTCGCAGTGGGGTATGAGCTCCTATCGCTGGTTCTCGGACCGCAACTTTATGTTGCAGACCCGGATCGGCGAACTGACCGTTTGGGGCCCCGGCTGGCATGGAACCGCGATCGGAATCGAGGAGGATTGGCCGCTTGAGCCGTTGGTACGAGCGGTCGAACCGGCGGCGGAGGACGCCCCCGACACCCTCGTTCTCGTGCTTTCGAATCACGGGTGCGTGCATCAGTCCTCGTTGCAGCTCCAGGCCCGTTTGCTGCAATATCCGGCTCGTTTCACCTACATCCTGCATACCGGCTTGCCGCCCGAGGCTTCTGTGACGTCTTCAGAATGGTTGATTGTCAAGACAGGCGACGTGGGACCGGCGTTTTCGGCCCCCGGCGTGCCGGAGATGGTCGCACGGGTGTTGGATGCGGACGACCCCCTCGGTCAGCTGTTCGATCGGGTTGACAGTACCTCCTTTCCGGATGGCTCGGAAGGAATCGTGCTGCACCGTCGTTCTGTTGAGTGAGCATGACACACCTGCCTCGCGTGAGTGCAAACGGCGTGATACTTTTCTGAACTCCACGGAGCAAGATTCCCATGAGTGTGATTGACGACATTCTGGACCGTAAACGGCCCGAACTGGCCGAGCGTGAACGGCGTATGCCCTTGGAACGCTTGGTCGAAGCGACCGAAAGAATGCCTCCCGTCCGGGATTTCGCCGCAGCTCTACGGCGTCCCAGTGGCGCTCCGGTGCGGCTCTTGGCCGAGATTAAGGCCGCTTCCCCATCCGAGGGGCAGATCCGAGGGGATTTCGACCCCAAAGAGATCGCCGGATTGTTCGAGCGGGCCGGTTGCGCCGCGATCTCGGTTTTGACCGAGACGAACTACTTTGGCGGCTCGGACGAGCACCTGCGGGACGCGCGGGCGAGTGTGAGTCTGCCCACGCTTCGTAAGGATTTCACAATTACGGAATACCAGATTTGGGAGTCGCGAGTGCTCGGCGCGGACGCCATCCTGCTCATGACCCAGGTGCTGGACGACGAGAAATTAGCCGTATTCTTAAAGAGAACTCATGCGCTGGGCATGACCGCCTTGGTCGAGGCGCACTCCGCAGCGGAACTGGAGCGCGCATTAGCGACCGGAGCCCGGGTGATCGGCATCAACAACCGAGACTTCGAGACACTGACCACCGACATCGCCACCACCGAACGGCTCCGGGATCGTGTCCCCAGCGACCGTGTCTTGATTAGCCAGAGCGGCCTTCACGGCCCCGACGACGTCGAACGGCTGGCCCGGATCGGTGTGGATGCCGTGCAAGTCGGGACTTCGATCATGCGGCAGGACGACATCGCCGGTTTCTTACGTCGACTGATGGGGGGCGAGTAGATAGCCGATGTGGAGTTACGCTCTCCGGCGCATTCTGTTGGCGGTCCCCACTCTCTTGGGGATTACGATCGTCACGTTTCTTGTGATTCACCTCGCGCCCGGCGACCCGGCCCACATGCGGGTGGGCATGGGCGGCAATATGAGCGAAGCGAACGCGCTGGAGCTGATCGAGCGCACCCGCGCGCGCTATGGGTTGGACCGGCCGCTGCACATTCAATACATCGACTGGCTGACCGACGTGGTCCGGCTTGATTTTGGAACCTCTTTCGACGATAACCGGCCGGTGACCGAGAAGATCATCGAGCGCATCCCCATTTCATTGCAGCTCTCGTTCGGTTCGCTGTTGTTGAGTTATTTGATCGCCGTGCCGATCGGGGTTTTCTTTTCTGTGCGGCAGGGGAGTTGGTCGGATCAAGTCACCACCGTCATTTTATTCATGATGTATTCGGTGCCCAATTTTTGGCTGGCGACGATGGCTATCGTCTTTTTGTGCGGGGGGGATTTCTTTCATATCTTCCCGGTCACCGGGCTCGAGACGCAACACTACGAAGCCTGGACGTTTTGGCGTGTGGTGCGGGACCGGATGTGGCACTTGGTTCTGCCCATTGTCTGCATGACCTACGCGCATCTGGCCTACCTGTCTCGCTTTGCGCGCGCGGGCATGTTGGAAGTGATTCGGCAGGATTACGTTTTGACCGCGCGGGCCAAGGGACTCCGGGAACGTGTGGTGATTTTCAAACACGCTTTCCGTAACGCCCTGATTCCGTTGCTGACCCTCTTGAGCTTTTTGTTGCCCGCGATGTTGGGCGGAAGTGTGATTATCGAGACGATCTTTTCGATTCCCGGGATGGGCCTCTTGACCTTTGAGGCGATTCTTCAGCGGGACTACCCCACCATCATCGGTATCACCACGGTTTCGGCGTTCCTCACGCTGATCGGGTTTATCGGGACCGATATTTTGTATGCCTGGGCCGATCCGCGTATCACGTTTGAGGCGGGCGAATCATGAGTGTGAACGCGAGCCCGACATACGGCAGGCTGGTTTGGAACCAGTTCAAACGCCAACGTGCGGCTTGTTTGGGGCTGGCGGCGATTGTGGCGCTGCTCCTACTCGCTCTGGCCGCGCCGTTGCTGGCGGGGAACCGGCCGCTGGTGTTGGAGCAAGACGGGGAGTTGAGTTTTCCGGCATTCTCGAACGATCCGAAGTTGAAGTTTATGGATTACGCGGCCCTGCGTGACGATCCCCCTAAAGAGAGTTGGGTTTGGATGCCGCTGCTGGTGCACTACGGTCCCGATGAGACCAACCTTTTCGAAATCCGTGAAGCGCCGGGGAAGAAGCACTGGCTGGGAACGGACGACGTGGGGCGCGACGTGTTGTCTCGCTTGAGTTGGGGTTCGCGCATTTCCCTTTCGGTCGGGTTTGTGGCTGTGGGGCTTTATGTTTCTATCGGTTTGATTTTGGGTGCGCTGGCAGGTTTTTACGGTGGCTGGGTGGACTCGGTGATCTCTCGCTGTATCGAGGTGATGATTTGCCTGCCCGGCCTGATGTTCATCATCATGGTGATCGCTTTTATGGGGCCGGGGTTGTTTAACGTGATGGTGGTGATCGGTCTGATCGGCTGGCCGAGCATCGCTCGTTTGGCCCGGGCTGAGTTCTTGCGGTTGCGCAATCTGGACTATGTCGACGCCGTTCGTGCGTTGGGCTGTTCGCCTGCGCGGATCATCTTCCGCCATGTCTTGCCGAATGCCTTGGCTCCGGTTCTCGTGGCGGCCACGTTCGGTGTGGCGTCGGCGATCCTTCTGGAATCCACGCTTTCTTTCCTCGGGTTCGGAGTGCCCGAGCCGCAACCGACCTGGGGTGGGTTATTGGCCAACGGCCGTAGCTATGTCTCTTCGTGGTGGTTGACTGTCTTTCCCGGTGGGGTGATTTTTGTCACCATCCTGGCGTACAATGTAGTCGGCGAGGGTTTGCGCAACGCCATCGATGCACGGCTGAAGTCGTAGGGGGAGGGAGCGGTGGGTATGGGAGTGGGGAAAGCTGTTCGCTAGGTGTTGATTCTCTGGGAGAGATGGAGCATAATATCCGCAAGGCGAAGTCAGGCCTGCCGGGATCGGACACCCCCTGGATTGCCCTCCGGGGGGAGAATCGAGGGCCCGCATGTGAAACCCAGAGTGAAGAACTCGAGCATCGTGCCTCCCTGTACGGGGCCGTATGCAAACAGGTCCTCGCTGTCAACGAAGGCGGTGAAGGCCAACCCAGCAACTTTGTGATGTCCGATGTTTCGGTGGTTCACAAGAAGAGACAAGGAGTTAGATCATGGCTTCAACAATGACAGAGTCGCAAAACAATCAAGGCCTTAGGGCTCTCGACCCTGATCTTCCGTTCTTGGCGGCTGAAGTCGCAATTGATGTAGATAACCTATTGGTAAGGGGAGTGGATGACCGTAAAGCAATGCGGCGTTTGGCTGCAAAGCTATTACAATCTATCGACGAAGGACCTTCTGATGTCACTCTACCACCCTCACGGATGGATATAGCTACTTCCACAATTTTGGGGGGAGCTGTCCGAAAGGCGATTGGGAGCAAATCCTCTAAGAACTTAGGTGACCTGCTTGTCGAAGCGCGAAAGATTGCGGTTGTATTGGATAGTGGCGATCCTAAGACAGAAAGAGAGGAACTCGAGCAAGCCGGGGATTTCTGTGTAGCGCTTTCACGAGCCGTGGCCGCTCACCGTGAATCGATCCGCGATTTGCGACCCCCGCATCCATTCAGGAGGTAGAGATGCTGATCCTAAAAAACGCTCTATCGCGAATGACCGCCTTTCTTGAGGAGATTGACCGGCTCAAGCAATCAGAGTTCCCTTATGATTTCCCACTCGATGCGCTGGAACTGCTAGAGGAACAATTTTGTGAACGCAAAGACGTACTCCTGAAGACCTCGGTTAATGCGGACTCATCCATCGTCAGCAATGTATGCCAAGTGTCTCTTTTCGCTCTACAGGACTACGTTCCTCTTCTCGGCTTCCTGCTTCGCGCCACCAATGTGCGTAACGCTTTCGAGGCGCACGGCACCCTTCAACGCCTTGCCGAGAAACTGATGGGAGAGAAAACGAAGCTGATCGTCTCGTCCGAATGGGAATTCTCTCCATTCGTATATCGTGGCATTACCGGTTTGGGGGGATTTGTATTGATTGACTCTTTTTGGCTTCGCCAAAAGGAAAGAACTTCTGAGAACCACTCCAGACTCGGATTTGCAGGGCCAAGATATGGCATGCGATACCCTAGTCTTGCATTGACGCTCACCTGCCACGGAAGGGATTTTCTCGATGAAGCACTCCCCGTTTCCTAGAATCATTGTTCTCCTTCTTTTCTGTGTTGTCACTCTTTTCATCTTCACCACGATCAACAATGAGAAAGACCGCTCTCGATCGATCGGTTCCGACGTTCAAGAGCCGCTTCCCAGCCTGACGGAAAGTCAAGCGAGTCTTGCCGCTCCCCTTTCCCCGCGCTCCACTCTCCAATTCAAACCGCGCAACGCTTCAAAGCCACGTCTGAACCGGCCCTCGGCCGCGATTTCGACCACTTCCAACACGCCCTCACGATCCCCTTCGCAACATCAACGGCTTTCGCGCCAACTCTTGGATCGGTTCCACGAATTGAAGAATATGCCCAGGACGAGTTCCCCCCGGGGAATGGCTCGTGGCAAAGGTCAACTCGTTCCCCATCCCGGTCAACAAAAAGCTATCGACGATTTGCTGGCGACGCTGGGAGACGGAGCGGAACTGCAGGTCGACAACTTATCGCGGACTCTGCGTCATCTACGCGGTGACCTGAAGGGATTGGTCGAGGATTCGCAGGCCTATCGCGAGGCGCGCGGGAAACGCGATTTCGCCGGGATGTCGTTCGCACTGGCGCAGGAGCTGCGGACGGTCCTGAATGTCAACAACCCGCAAGCGGAGTTCATCCCGGAGCGCGTCCGACAGGATGAACTGGGTATGACGCACGTTCTCCTGCAACAGCAATATCACGATGTCCCGATATGGGGGGCGCTAGTGAGCGTGCACTACAACGCCCAAGACGATCCGGTGCAGGTTTCCGGCGTGTACGCACCGTCGCCCGTGGATATGCCCAATCCTCAGAACGCTCTCGGGGAAGAGTCCGCCTTACGACACGCGAGAGAGGCGGTGGGAGAGAGCGGGCCGGGCCTCGCTCCCGCAACTGTGGAGCCGATGATCTACTGGGACTTGGATCGTGCGCCGGTGATGGCCTACCAAGTGACACTTACCCCGGACTGGAACAAACATTGGCTTGTCTTCGTATCCATGGCCGATGGGAGCATCGTGCACCGCAGCCAAGCCGTTTGTAGCGGCAGCGTGGTGGGCCATGCGGCGGACCTGAACGGGATTCAGCAAGAGATCGACGTTTGGCAGGAAGGCGGAACGTTTTACGCGGTCGACACTCAGACGCCGATGTACGACCCCACCTCCCAACCGCCGAATCCCAACGAGACCCGCGGTGCGATTCTGGTTATGGATGCGGGAGATCAGATTCTGAAGAACGGCATTCAGCTGGCGGTTCCGTCTTCCGCCGACAAAGACTCCTGGGATCCGACGGCGGTGAGCGTCCTGTCCAATCTCACGCTCGTTGAGAACTACTACAGGAGCACATTCAACCGAAACTCGATAGACGATAACGGTATGAGTATCTTCGGTATTTTCAACATCCGGTTCAGTGACCCCTCTGGAAACGTGAACAGCGATAACGCGTTCTGGAATCCCGGGGTGCAGATGATGGTGTTTGGTGACGGGTCGCAAAGCTTCGTGCGCCTGCCTAGCTCGCTCGACGTTACCGGTCACGAGCTGACCCACGGCGTCATCAACCATAGCGCCAATCTAATCTATGAGAATCAGTCCGGCGCGCTA
>CAYTDF010000234.1:0-7369 GCA_964436365.1 uncultured bacterium
CGTAATCGTCGACAATAACCCTTGCCACTTCGGCGGCGCTCTCCGTCTCACCGAGAGCCTCCAGAAGTCGCAGATGGACGAGGAGGGCGTTGGTGTCCTGCTTCGAGCGCAAGCGGATAAGTTCGTGGATCCGCTCGACCCGCTCGGCCCGGTCGGGCATCTGAAGGATGGAGTCGATGTGGGCGGCCAGATTCACGATGCTGCCCTGCAGGAGTTCGTCAAGAAGAAGCCCGGCCGGCTCGAAAAGCCCTCGTTCGACGCACAGTCTAAAGAGCGCGTGGCGGATGTACTGAAGCGATTTCTCGCCCTCCGTCATTTGAAGGAGGTTTTCCAACTCGCCAGGCCGAAACTCGACGTTGCTATAGGTCTGTAGGAGGCGTCCAAAAACCAACCGGCCACTGCCTTGAGGGTCGATTTTGAACCTCTCCAGCAGAACATCGGCGGCTCTTCGGGGGGTCCCGGCACGCACGAGAGCGTCGGCCCAAAAAAGGATATTCGTGAGATGCTGCGCGGACTGACCGCCCTTACCCTCCTCGATATCGAGTTGGACGATCTCACCACGCAGTTCTGCGGACCTTGTAAACCGGCTTCGCCCCTCCTCGAGTCGGGTCCATTGGCTCAGCGCCTGACGCCGGAAGGAACATTCAGGCCAGTCCGGGAGTTCCCGCATTCGCTCGAAGGCGTAAACCGCACGGATGGTGTCGTCCCGGCTCGTATAGTAGGTGGCGAGTTGCCACAGAATGGCCAGTTCCTCTTCCGTCCCCGCCCCAGCTCGGATCCGCCGTTCCAGTTTCAACCCCTCGTCCAGCAGGCCACTCTCCTGAGCGGTGGCCGGGAAAGCCGTCGCGGCCAAGAGCAATCCCACGGCACAAGAGACGAACCCCGCCCGGCGGAGGTCTCGGGGGCGGATTGTCTCGTCTATTACCATCCCACAGTGTGGCGTCATCAGCGGTTTCGACCTTCGATTCCCATCGATCGGATAGATTCCCACTGGCAAGAGGCCAGCGTCATCCAGGAGGAGTTAACGAAACATCAGCAAGTGTGGCAACGTTGCCACACTAAGGTATAGGGAACTTACCAACCTCGCCGCACGGAGCAAGCGCCAAGACGGCCCCCACATGACAACACACAGAGACAAACACAATAAGAAAACGCCCGGGACAAGCCCGGGCGTTTCAGTCGATTCACGTACGGTGGGACAAGAGCCCGCGTTCGCTAGTTCATTTCCAAACCGTCGCGGTCGGGAAGCGGAGGGAACTTCTTGGTCGGGAGGGACTGATACCAGTACGAGACGGAAGAAATATCGTCTTGAAGCGGTAAGTAGCGCCCCTCGCTACGCCATCCCAGAGATTGGATGGTCACTCGGAGATCCTTCTCGAACCGGATCGGATCCATGACATGCCAGCGGTAGAGCCCGAAGCGCTGCTGAGAGTTGTAGGTGCCGTCAGGACGGACGATGTGCGGCATCCCCAAGAACGGGGTGGTGTACTCGATATATTGGCCGTCCTTTTCGAAGCCGTACGAGCCGCCGAAGTAGTCCTCGGTGCCGGTCCCGCAGATCGTGGGATTCTCTTTGTCGCCGTCCATAAAGAACTTGATCTCACCTTCGCCCCACCAGCCGTTGCTCTTGACGCCCCAGACCATGTAGGTCCCGACGTAGTGTCCCGAACCCTTCACACCGTCCAAGAGGGTGTGGTCTTCCTTATACGGAAGAGGATTGGACCGGCGGAACTGCGCGTGGAAGTAGGCGGCGTCCTTGGGGACATCGGTCAGGGTGTAGTTGATCTGATAGTAGAGCGTCTTCTGGCCCGGGTTGCGGTTCTCAAGCGTGATCTTGCAGTGTTTGCGGAAAGGCATCGCCCAGAAGCAGTTCATCCCGTTTCGGGGGTTCACGGCCACGGGCATCGAAGTGACCTGTGTGTCGCCCATGGCGCAACAGAAGAAGTCTCGCGCGGGGACTTCGACCGAAGGAGTCTTCTGCCCGTCCCAGTAGAAACGCAGGATCCCATCGCGGCTCAAGACGTTTCCGGTCATCCAGATGCTCTGGATCGCGCCCGGCCCCTCGATATCGGCCAGCGTCACAGTCTCCTCGCCCTGGATATGGATGGCGGGTGAGACTTTCCAACCCTGTCCCAGTTCGCGAGCCGCCTTCGCGCCATAGCCCTCGGTGGCCATCGCGCCTTTCCCCTTTTCACCGGTGTAGTTTTCCGCGCTAATCGACCGTGATTTCGCCTTGGATAGCCGGGGGAGGCTCCCCAAGTTCATGTTCAGTCCGTCAAATCCGCTCATCGTGGTTCCTTCCTTCGCCGTCCGGTCCTTCGCTTCGCGAGTGCGATCCACCGAGTAACTCTCGACACAAGTGAATCCAATCACCAATAGCCAAATAAGGTGTTTTCTGTAGTTGGTTTTCATCGTGCTACCTCCATGGGTGACGACTATAGCATCTCTCTAATTCTTTGTCGCTTGGCGCGCAGGGGACGGCGCGCCAGAGTCGGAGCGAATCTGGAATTGGACGTTTGGATAGTAAGAAACGGGGCGCAATCCCGAGAGAATTTCTCCAAGGATTGCGCCCCTTACTCAGATCGAGTTCAGTGAATCGAGCCGCTTATTCGATCATCCACATCCAGTGATACGGTTCGGTGATCCCCACCGGGCCGGGACCTTGCGATCCGATCGCCCCACCGTCCGAAGCGCCGCTGAGCGCGGGCGAGCCGTCCTGGAGGTAGAATCCTTCACGAGTGAAGCCTTCGGGCGTCACATCCGGATCGACGTAAAGAGGATCGAACTGCGTGTCGCCGGAAGCGATGGCGTTCGTATGCCGGTCGAAGTCGGTCAGGATGTTGCAGTTGGTGATGGTGAGTCCGTTGGTGTCGAACTCATCGATATTGTCGACGTTGCCGTTATAGAGCCCCGCCGTACCGAGGATGTTGGAGTCGGTGATGGTCAGGGTAATGTCGAAGTCGGTGGCCGGATCGACGCGGACCTCAAAGCCATCGGGATTCCCCCGGAGATTGTCGACGAAATCGCAATGATCCACCGTGACTTGGCATCCTTCCGGGTCCGCGCGCAACCACAACGCGCCGTCATCACACCCTGCGATGATGCAACGGGTCAGCGAGATCGTGCCTTCTTTGACTTCTATGCCGGTATCGGTGGAGCCGATGATGGCCACGTCCTCGAAATCGACGATGATCGGCCTCTCACCCTTTTCGCCGAATTCGATCTCGAGCATCTCATCGTTGCCGAGGAACGTGCAATTCCGGATCGTGGTCTTGCCACCGCCGGGTGAGATCGGCTCGTCGCAGTTGATGACCACGGTGTCCTCAATTAGATGTCCCGGACCGGCGGCGTTGGTATCCGATTCGGGCACGGGGACGGTCCCGTTGTGAATCTCGATACCGTTCTCTTGGCAGTTACGGACAATACACCCGCGCATGGTCACCGTCGGATCGGTCGGTTGAGTGGGATCGAACTTGGAGAGTCCGACACCATAGCGGCACTCTTCGACGATGGTGTTTTCGATCAGAACACCGGCCGGGGCCGTGATGACCCCCGCCACAACCAGGCCCGTGTTATCGAGGCTGTAGGGGACATCCGGTCCGCCACCCGCGCCACGCACGATACAGTTACGTATGGTGGTTTGCGAACAGTCCAGAACCGTCAGAGAACCGGCAACATTGATCACGTTGACTTCGGTGGAGAGATTCTCGAAGGTGATGCCTTCGATGACGATCCCCATGCCGCCAAAGATGATCGTGCCCATCATGTCCGTCCCGGGAACACCTAGGTCCACAAGCCGCTCCATCTGATTCACGGCGCGGATAACCGGGTTCTGTCCCTCCGCCGCTTTCAGCGTAAACTGCGCCGCGAAACAGGGGAACTGCCCAGCGATGAGATCCTCTTCATAAATCGCGCTGTCGGTGATGACGATCTCGTCGCCGTTCTGCGCTATCGCCACAGCGGTCTGCACGTTATCGACGGCCCCAGAGCCGTCCTTGGCCACCGTGATCGTGGCGGCTGTCGCCGATGTGACGGCCATGCAAATCAGTAGTAAGGTTACAAATCCCTTCTGCATTTTATTCCTCCATAAGAACGCTCGTCGCATTCCACACTTCACCCTGCGTCCGCTACTGCGTGCGCACGCTCTCAAACGGCTCGCCTTAAAATAGGTCGTGTTGGTGCCGAAGCCCCATTGCCAGTCTATTTTGCCACAGATTCGGGCTCAGGAATAGACGTTTTTTTTTGGGGGGCAAACTTCGCGACTGCCGTTTGAACGGAAAAGCACCTTCGAACCTCACTACGGGCGGGAATCCGTACGCACTTCCAAATTGGTGAGGTTCAGAACCGGCCCCAGGAGGAGACGGATGTGTCCAACGTGGTGATGGTGAGTGAGCTGACCGTGCTACGGTTGCCCGCCGCGTCCTTCACATACAGGCCGACGGCGTAGGCTCCCGCGCCGGTGTCGCCAAACTGCGCCCTGGAGAAATCGGTCAATGTCAGCTCGTGCCGTTCGGTTTGCGACTCATACGGCAGTTGCACCACGGTTTGCGCGGGTGGACGCACACCGTCCGGCGGAGCGGTAATCACAGCGTATACGGAGAGTTGGGACGCATTGGTGTTGGTGGTCGATTCGTCTTCGGCCACGACGAACAGCACAGGTACATCGTCTTCGTCGAGTGTTTGGCTGGCGCAGGTTTCCACGATTCGAGGGGCGTTACGGTCGGGGAGATGGCGAGGATCCGGAAGGAAACTCGAACCGAGAAAGATGCCGCGCAGTTCATCTGGCATCACAGAATGAATCGGTTGGGGATACGAAAGAACCAGCCCCCCCTGGAGGCGGGTCAGGCTAGAGGTCGCCTACTCGTGAGCATCACCGAGCGGATACCCTTTGGCAATCGCATCGATCAGGAAGCGTAGATAGGATACGAACTCACCAGTCTCCGAATCCATAGCATTGAACGCCACGTTGTACTGCCCGTTGCCGGTGCAGGTGAGAACGTAGCCCTCCGGTCCATCCACGAAACGCTCGAAACCATTCTGCCGCATCTCCTCCCGGATCAGCCCGGCGCGGTCGGTGTCGATGATGACAACGGTTTGGCCTTCTCTTCCCACTGCTTCCAGAGCGTCGTGACGCGCTTTGATCAGTGGGCCGATTTGGCTGGGCGTGATTGCTTCGGTATCGGAGAGTTTCATCGACAGGCCCGAGTCGGAATCATTCGGTCCCGCGAGGACCAGTGTGAAGAGGTCCGCGTCGCTGGAGGCCGCAAGAGTGCTGTGCAGGTCGGCCAACGTTGCGGGAGAACCTTTCGCCGCGCAGAATCCCTTAAGCGTGGTCTCGGTGAAACGGCGTGCCTGCAAGAGACTCATCGCCGATTCGTACGTAGCCTGCCAGCCGGTTTCCAACAGCGCATTGGGCGCGGGGCCGAAGGCAACAACCGCCTGGCCCACACCGGGAATCGGACCGTCCGTACCGGCGGCCTTCGCAGACGACTGGGCCAGGCTGCCCACTGGAATGTGGAGTTTGGGACTTTCGCCTTCCACGGGATTATACCGGACACTCAGCTTGTCGAATTTTCCCTGGATGACCCAATCGCCCGAGCCAAGTTCGTTTTCTCCTTTGACTTTGAAGGAGGTCTCGAAAATGCCGGAGGGACTGCGGACAATGACATCGTCCCTGTGCGTCTCGGTTCGGTCCGCCGCTTCAACATTCAGAGAAACATCGATCCCAGGTACCACGGGGTTAAATGGCGAGAGACGGCCATGAATTCGCACGGTCTCGTCAATCTGATCCTCCGAGAGTTCCGAGGTGGTGGTGATGTAAATCTGTACCGGCTCACGAGCGATGGTTTGGACATAGGTGTCTTGATCGTAATAATCCATGTCTCGATGGGCGGGTATCAGATCAATCAGGAGCGACCATTGAAGCGTTTGCACAATCGGGGCATCCGGTTCATCACCCCCCAAGACAAGCCGCGCTGAAACGTTGACACTCACTCCTGTTCGACGGGACAGATTGAGAAAATCTGCCGAGGGAACGAGGGTTAGTATGGCAGTGCCCGGGAAACTGACGACCGGCGGGTCGATGATAGGAACCTCTAAGAAACTCTCCCCGCCCACATCCACTTCCGCCGTCAGTTCCGCACTCCAGCCGCGAGCATCACGTTCGGGATTGGCGCGGACTTGAATGGTGAAGGTGACCGGAGCCCCGTTGGTGCGGCGTACGGTCTGGATGGTGGAGAGTTCGAAATCCTCTGAGGTGACGATCGGGGTCGGCGTGGGGGTGGGCTCGATGACCGGCGGCTCACCGAGCGTCAGCGCGATGTTGTAGTCGCCCACGGTACGGCTCGGAGGTCCGCTCGGCGCCGTGACGCGAATTCCAAATGGGCTGTTAAAATCACGGCCCTCCGATGGAAGCGCAAACTCAAGCAAGGCGTGCGGACGCTCGGGCCCATCGTCGTTCACGGCGAGTAGTTGTCCGAGGCCATCCACCAATTCGACGATTGGGTCCAGCGTGGAACCTCCCACTGCTTCGACGGCGACGGTCACGTCCTGCTTGGGGAGAGCGTCGAAACGATACGTGTCCACATCTCCCGAAACCGCGAGCGTGCCTTCAAGAGGCACGCCGGATTCAATCGACCGCGGCTCGACGTCGGTATCAGGTATAGAGAGCGGCGCCTGGAAGATTTGCAGCTGACTGGACGTGTGACTGAGAAGCAATCGGTCTTCAGCCAAAGTCATATCCGTCACAGCCGTAGCAACAACAAGACTCCCGCGACGGTATTCAACGCGACCGTCAAATAGCTCGACAAAAAAGGCGCTAGCGAGGACGTTTCCAAAGTTGATCGTAGGACCTTCCTTCTTGGAGATGATCTGCTTAAAGCCACCATAAAGAACGCCGCTGCGAGCGGCCAAGAAAGTGGATGACGCTTGAAGAGCCAATGGAAGAGGAGGTTGTCCCGGTATTTCAATATCTGCAAAAGCTTCGTCCAGGCTGATGAAGTGAGGCAGTCGTTCAACGGTATCGTCACGGATATCGTAAGCAAAGATGTTCTGGTCACCACTGTCCCCGATTACGGCCACATACAAACGTTCCCCGTCAATGGCCACAGCGTCCGGCTTTCCTGTTTCGATCGTGCTGTGGAACCGGGGCCTTTCCGGATCACCTACATCATAGACGGCAACCATGCCCGTGCCGGGCTCTGTAGCGGCAGATATCCGTGTACCGGAACCCAGGACAAGATAGCGATCCCCCAAGGCGGCTACCTGCGGCGTTGTCGCCAGAGGAATGGCCGCGACTTGCTCCAACGGCTCGGTCTCTCCTAGCGTATACGAAATCAAATAGGGTTCTGTTGAATCACCGTCACTCGCC
>CAYTDF010000234.1:7379-7621 GCA_964436365.1 uncultured bacterium
TTCAGGTGACGTGCGATCCGTCATATCGAGTATCCTCTTGCCGGAGAGGACGTAGTTTCCGAAATTGGCCAAGTTGGACGTCGCGGCTTGCCCCATCGCGATACTGCGCAGTTCGTGTCTGTTGGGAAGATTGTTATCGTACGTATAGATACGATCGCGGAAGTCTAAGATTTGGACGCTCGTACCCTCAGCGCCTATCGAACGCTGCGTTTCAGCATGTTCATCGGTCACACCAATCTCGC
>CAYTDF010000235.1:0-7610 GCA_964436365.1 uncultured bacterium
AACAGTCTGAATCAAAAGAACTTACGGTACACCCGGGTCTACGCGCCGCCCCCGGCAGTGGGGTCCCCGCCCTTCAACAGCGTCTCCGCCCGGACAAAGTCGAGATAATCGTTGATGTCGATGGAGTCGGCCGCGCTCATCGGATACCCGGCCATATCGAAGGAGAAGACCGGGTCCCGAGACTCGACCGTGCTGAAGTAGTCGCGGCGAGTGACATAGAGCGAACCGTTGAGACGGTAGTACGAGGGCAGATCCTGTCTGCGTAGCGGCCGCTTCTCCATCTTGATGAGCGGTTCGAGTCGATGTCCCTCGAATTCGAACATGAAATACGGATGGATATCCCCAACGTCAGTCACACCGACCACAGAGGTGGCCTCCTCCGATTCATAGAGAGCCAAGGCCTCGTCGATGTGTTGCGCGGTTCGGAACGGCGATGTGGGTTGCATAAAGACCACCGCGTCGGGCATGAAATCCTTCTCGGTCTCCATGAACTCCAACGCGTGGAGGATGACCGAGAGCGACGTCGCCGTGTCGTTGGCGTACTCCGCCGGTCTCAAGAAAGGCACCTCGGCACCGCAACGGCGGGCAACTTCGGCGATCTCTTCCGAGTCTGTGGAGAAGATGGTCCGTGTAATTTGGCTCTGCAGCGCGGCCTCGATGGTGTAGGCGATCAACGGCTTGCCGGCCAAATCACGGGTATTCTTTTTCGGCAGGACCTTCGAGCCCCCTCGCGCCGGGATGATCCCCAGCGTCTTCAGTTCGGTGTTCGACATCGGACCCCCTGCTCACTCACTCCCCGGTGCTCTCGGCGGCCTCCGGCTCCGGCAACGCCGTCTCCCTGTCCCGCAGGGACTTCGACAGCATCTCCGTGACATGCATGACCTTCGTATTGAGCCCGCGCCGCTTGACCCCACACGCCAACTGTAACAGGCATCCCGGGTTCGCGGTCAGCAACACATCGGCTCCCGCCCGCTCCACATGCTCCAGTTTCCGGTCGAGAATCCGCATCGAGGTCTCGTGATGCGTGACGTTGTAGATTCCCGCGCTGCCGCAGCACCAGTCCGACTCAGCCAGAGGTACGTATTCAAGCCCCTCCACATCCCGCACGATCTTCTGAGGCTGTTTGCTGACGCCTTGCGCGTGCTGCAGATGGCAAGGTTGATCGTAGCATACCCGGCCCTTGTAAACGCCTTTCGAAGCGTCGAAGTGCGGCCACTCGTTGAGGAACTCCGTAATATCGCGCGACTTGGCGCTGAACGCCTTGGCCCGCTCAGCGTACTCGAGGTCGTCCTCGAGCATCTCCTCGAACTCCTTCAGCACACAACCGCAGGCCGCACAATCGCTGACGATGTAATCCACATCCAGCGTTTCAAACAGATCGATGTTGAAACGCGCCAGATCTTTCACCTTGTCTTTGTACCCCTCCGAAGCCAGGGGCGCACCGCAACAACGCTGCCGCTTGGGGACGATCACCCGGCACCCACTCTTGGTTAATACATCAACCGTGGCCCGGCTGGTCTTTGCAAAAAGGATCGACATCATGCAGCCGAGGAAGAACCCCACGCGGGCCTTTTCTTCACCGACGGCGGGTGTCTCACCGGCGATCTGGAGCCGAAGCGGTTTGCCGAGGTTGTCGGGGACGATCTCTTCCATGAACCGCAACACGTCCGGCAACCATCGGAGCGCCCCAGCCCGCTGCACAAGATCGCGTATCCCGCTGCGTTGGTAGATCCTCATCGGCCACGCCGCCAGTTCCAATCGCCACTGGCGCAAGAAAAGCCATTCGAAAACAAAGAAACGGAGCAGACGCGTCCACCACGGGCGGAACTGATGTTGCTCGACTTGACTTCGGGCGGCCTCGATCAGATAGCCGACATTCACGCCAGCCGGGCAAGCGGTCTCACAAGCCCGGCAATCGAGACAGAAATAGACTTCGTCGCCAAACCCCGCGGTGATCTCCAGTTTCCCATCGGCGGCCGCACGAATCAGAGCCACACGTCCACGAGGGCTGCTGCGCTCGATTCGGGTGAGATCGTAGGTGGGACAGTGGGGAAGACACATCCCGCAACGCATACAGTTGAGGACCTTCTCGTAGTCCGGAACATCGACACCGTCAAAGTAACCCTTGGCGTTCGATACGGGGATCGGTTTATCGTCGGTTTTGTGCATGGGCTTTCAGGTTTGGGGTGAGTGACCGGTCATTCGCGGGTTTCCGATCGGAGACGACTCTCGTGAGACTGTATGGGCTCTCGCCGGTGCAGTCCAATCATGGTTCTCCAAAAAGTGGAGTCCGACTGAAAAACGCTAGGAGCCCGGCCCTCGCGGGCACTTCGTGCGCGCTACCGGAGAAAACTTCCGAGAAACGCTCTAGAGTGGTTCGAGAACCTTTCCAGGATTGAGAATCCCCTTGGGATCGAGGGTGCTCTTGATCTTCCGGGTGAGGTCCATGGCCACATCGCCGATCGTTGCCGGGAGATATTCCCGCTTGGCGTTCCCGACACCGTGTTCACCGGTAACGGTGCCTCCCAATTCAATGGCCTTCTTGAAAATCTCCTCGAAGGCTTGGTGTGTGCGGTGCATCTCGTCTTGGTTACGCTCGTCGACGAGGGCCGTGGGATGCAGATTGCCATCCCCGGCGTGGGCAAAAGTCCCAATGCGAAGCCCGTACCGCTCGGCGACCTCGGGAATAAACTTCAGCATCGCGCCCAGTTCGCTCCGAGGCACGGAAGCGTCCTCCAGAATGGTCGTGGGGCTGATCCGCGCCAGAGCGGATAGAGCGGAACGCCGGGCAGCGGTGAGCTGTTCGGCCTCTTCGGCGTTTTGCGCCCGCTTGACTTCGCGCGCGCCCATCTCTCCACAGATACGCTCGATGGCGTCGGCTTCTTCCTGCACCACCGCCGGATGTCCGTCGGTCTGGATCAAGAGAAGCGCGGCGGCATCCCGAGGAAGACCGAGTTGGCTGTAATCTTCGACGCAGTTGATCGTCACCCGGTCCAGAAACTCCAGCGTGCTGGGCAGAATCCCGGCCGAAACAATCGCCGTGACGGTTTCACCCGCCCGCGCCATGTCGTCGTAATACGCCACCAGCGTGGCATTGGCCTTCGGCCGGGGGATCAGGCGCACGAGAATCTTGGTCACCACCCCCAGTGTGCCCTCCGAACTCGCGAAGAGCTTCTTGAGGTTGTAACCGGCAACATCCTTCTTGGTTTTGCCGCCGCTCCAGAGCACCTGGCCGTCGCACAGAACCACTTCCAGACCCATCAGATAATCTTCGGTGACGCCGTACTTGAAACAACGAAGCCCACCGGAGTTCTCGGCCACATTGCCGCCCATGGTGCTGATCTTCATCGAGCCCGGGTCGGGTGGATAGAAGAGGTTCTGTTTGGCGGCCGCGGCGTCGAGATCGGCGGTAATCACACCGGTTTCGACGGTCGCCGTGAGGTTGATCGAATCGATCTCGATAATACGGTTCATCCGGTTGAGCAGAAGAACCAAACAACCGCCGATCGCCGTCGAACCGCCGGAGAGGCCGGTCCCCGAGCCACGCGGTACGACGACAAGGTCGTTCTCATAGGCCAGGCGCATAATTGCGGAAACCTCTTCGGTGGAGCCGGGCTGGACCACCACCAGCGGCGAGCCGGTCTCGAGTCCCGGTGTGCCGTCATAGGAATAGGTCGCTATATCTTCAGGGCTGTCGAAGACATAGGCGGGTCCGACCATGCCTTTCAGCTGGGTGACGATCTCTTGAGGGGTCATGAACGCGGCTCGCTTTCCAGGTCGGTGAGGGCCTTCGAAGTCTATCGGGGCTCTCCAGGTTTATCGGGTGGCTGTTCGAGCGGAATCGCGATGGGCTTTCCATTTCTCCCAGAGTTCGAGGAGCGTTCCCAGGGGTTCTTCCGATTCCGGTCGACAATCACGTGATTGTACTTTACCCGATAGGGCACGGCACCGTCACGGTCCCGGACCGAGGTGGCCCTGGGCGCGTAGATCGTCGCCCCATCGGGAGCGTGGTCCATAAAGATCAGCGAGCGGCCATCCAGGACCACGGTCACGGGCTCGGGGCTCTCGACGAGCAAGGTCCCTTTCGGCTTGGTGCTAGAGATACGGGCCCTGAGTGTTGTCGTCTCGATCGCCGCGAAGGTCCAGAGCCCCCCGCTCTTGCCGCGAGACATCCGTGTCAGCAGCACCGCCAACGCGTCGGAGTTGATCCAGTTGCCTTCAATGCCTTCGCCGTGGGAGAGGGCCATCAGGTCGTAGTCTTTCCGCCCTCCCGAACGTCGCCGCGCACCGGAGTCGGGACTGGGCAACGCGCGCTGCATCCAGTTGAGCCGCCATCCTACGCCTTCGGTCAGATTCAGCTTCTTCACTTCAAGCGGCACGGCAACACGATCCGCCAGTGTGAGGAGATAGGACGTGTAAGCGCCGTGGGGCGACATTTGCAAACGCAGCCGGTTGCCCCAATCGGAATTCATCGGAATCACACGGCGCAACCCACGGCTCGAGGTGATGAAATCAATGCGCTTGTTGCGGCCGGTCAGATCGTCTTGAAACGTCGGTTTCTGGCCACCGAGTTCTTTTTGCCGCTCCCGCGTCTCTTGCCGCTGGCGCAATTTGTCTTCCATGGTCTGGGCTTTGATTTGGCCCATCTTTCGTTCTGGCCGTACCATGAGGTGCTCGGTGTAGTCGCCGGGAAGTTCGTGCTCTTCATCGTTGCCGAGTTGCAGGTCGACGTAGTATTCCGGCAAGGCGTCAACGCCGCGCGACGCGACGATCACCCAGGCCAGACGCTGCGCGTAGGGCAGCCGCTCCCGCAGAATATGCCAGCGGTCGGTCCGGCCGGGAGAGCGCCAGACGTGGATGGTCTTGCTTGTCAAACCTTTCTCTTTGGGCGCGCCGGTCGCGGGGGGAATCAGGTCGGAAGGCCAGCGTTCGACCCATCGCCACGGCGTTCCTTGGTCCACGACGAGATGGCCGCAGATGCTCTCCGCTTCGGTGACGTTGCGCACATCCTGTTGCACGGCCCAAAGCACGCTCTCGGTCCCACCCGTAACCTTCAGCAAGCTGGTGCCCAGTCCGATCTTGGGCATCAGTCCGCCCACACGCTCGCGCGCGGACATCTTCTTCCGGGAAGGCGGCCACGGCAGAACGATCGACCCCACGTGGGAATCCTTCGCGCCGTCCAGACTCGTCCAGAGCTGCGCCGCGACCCCATTGGGCGACGCAGCGACTCTCAGCCGCAACCACGCGGCCCATGGAGTGGGTTGCTCGACAGTTCGAGGAGGCCGCCAGCCAGAAACCTCGACCGTTTCAACCGGCAGCGGCGTGGGGAGTGTTTCACGCCCACGGCGGGCGAACACATTCCGCATACGATCCGCGAGGATTCGACGCGAGCGGCTCTGCTCCGATTCAGGCATCTCCTGGCCGAGCAGATCCAGGGCAGAGGCCGAGTCGCCGCCAAGTTGCGAACCGGCGGTATAGAGGTCCTTCGTCTCCGTGAGCGCGATCTGACGCCGCTCGGGGATGCCCGCCTTGAGCAAGTCACCCAGCCGGGGTGGCCAACCGAGAAAAGGATCTTCGGCGAAAGCGACGTTGAACGGGTTGACACACGCGCCGCTTTCAGGAACCCACGCCAAGGCCACAGCGGCCAGCACCGGGTCGGTGTTGTAGGTCGGCCCCTCTCGAACTCCGGCGCGCAAGAGGAGAGCGCGGATCACATCCAATGCCCAAAGCGCTTCGCTGGCGGCATCCAAACCGTTCGCAAAAAGACGCTGCGGGCCAGCGGCGGCCGCCAATTCATTCTCCAAATTCAGCAGAGCCTTGTGGAGTTCGGAGAGCCAGCGCGAGTCGCCGCCCGACTGGAAGGCCTTGCGGTCCGACATCCGCTCGGCAAGCGAAAGCGGAAACGTGGAGAGAACATCGCCCGCGCAAGCGAGGATGCGCGCGCTCCCGGGCGGCGTCGATCCCATCAAACTGGAGGTGTTCCGGGCAGCGCGAACCCGCTTGAACGCCGCCGTGAACGGTGTCCGTTGCTTGGTTTCCAAGCCACGATAGAGATGGTCGAAACCGATGGTGCACGCCAAGAACAACCGCGCCTCGGAAAGCAGCCGCATCTCCTTGGAGGGGCTACCCGACCTTTTCCGCGCGGGTGCGGTCAATTCCACTTCGAGCATTTGCCTGAGCCGTTCCACCCAGAGCCGGTGCAATGCGTCGTCCGCGGTCAACAGGGCCTGAAACGATCCCTCGACGATCGCCTGGGCGACATAGCGGACCACTTCGGGAGGCCCGTCGAGCAGACCGAGCGGCTCACCGCTCCAGAACGCCTCACCGAGATAAGCCGGATGTTCGGGATTCGAATAGCCCGCCGCTCGCTCGCGAAGAGCCCCATACCCCTCGCGTTGCGCCCGAGGGAATTGCTTGCGCTTGACCTCACTGAGCCTCTTGGCGTCCAGCAGGAGAACCGGCATGCTCGTGCGTTCCTGCCATCGCGCGACCGAGCCCAGCGAGCGGCTCGTCGAGCGCGCAGACCAAGCGTGGCTCGCACTCACCAGGAGTGTGGCCGCGAGGAGACCCGTGATCTTTCTTCGTGTGTACACGCTCTTCATGTCGATTCGGCGACAAGCTGAGCCAAGACGGCCCTAGATGTCGTTCTGGATTAACAAAACTGACAATAATTCTCGAATGCTCGTAAGGAATCTAGCAGCTCGCTGGTTACGTGTCCGGGACGATGATACGGTACGCGACGGTTGACGCCCGTGGAGAGAGAGAAACGGCGCGATCCAAATCCTAAACAGACCAACTCTATACGTTAAAGATAAGGAACATCGGAACGATGAAGAAGAGTTATTTGCCCAAGAGGGGCTTCACACTCATTGAACTGCTGATCGTTGTGGCCATCATCGGCATTCTGGCGGCCATCGCCGTGCCCAACTTTCTCAACGCCCAGGTCCGGGCAGGCATTAGCCGCGTGAAGGGCGACTTTAAGTCCATCGATACCGCCCTGAAATCGTATCAGCTGGATAATAACGCCTTTCCACGGGACGAGGGTGGACCGAATGTCGGTTCGGGGGAAGCCGCCTCGTACGCCCACCTCACCACCCCCATCGCCTATCTCTCCAGCATCGAGGTCTGCATGGACTTCTTCACCGCCAAGAGCGGGCGGAAAGATGATGGGGGCGTGCGGAACTTCTACGATTACGGCATGGTGCCGTACGTCACCAAGTCGGGCATCGGCTACGTCGTCATCAGTTTCGGGCCGGACAAAGCCAAGAATATGCCGTGGGAAACAGTATCCATGGACGCCATGGTCAGAAACCGTGGGGATCAGCTCTTCTTCCTCTATGAGAGTTCGAACGGGTTGAATTCCGCGGGTGACATCATCGGCACGGCCATCGGACTCATGAACCGCTAGGCTCCACCGTCACACCGTTTTTACACTTCACGAGACCAACCGTGCGAACGCCTCCCGTTCGCACGGTTTTTTCGTTTCTGGACTCGCGCGCCATCGACCGTGTCACGCCGCTTAGACGAAGGCTCGGGTTTGCTCTAAAGTGACCGGCACAGAGTTCGACGCGAAAAGGAGAAGCGATTATGAATCCATCCACAATCAAACG
>CAYTDF010000236.1:0-7605 GCA_964436365.1 uncultured bacterium
CGGTCAGTCTGTTGATGGGTTTGAAACTGACAAATGCGGCCAAGAAGAAAACGCCTTTGTCGCCCAGACTCATGTCCATGAATCCGAGCACGATCCAAGCGACGAGCGCGACGCCGCTGTAGACGATCACCTCCATCAGCGGGGCACTCATGGCGCGGAAAACATGGGCGTGAATGGTCAGCCGGAACAGGCGCTCTGTCTGCTGGGCAAATCGCGATTCGTGATAGCGCTCGAGGTGGAACGCCTTGATGATGCTCATCCCGGAGAGACTCTCCGTGATCATGGTGTAGAGTTCGGCGTTTTCTTTTCTTCTCTGACGGCTGAATCGTTTCACCACCGTACTGATCTTGCGGATCACGTAGGTAATGAGTGGGACGCAGGGCAGGAGCATTAAGGTCAGAGCCCAACTGTGCCACATCATCAGGCCGACATACGCGAGCAGTTCGAGTGGTTTGACGAAGATGCCGCTGAACAGGAGCTTCACCGACCGCCGGACCAGCGTGACGTCTCCCGTCAAGCGAGAGAGTACGTCCCCCGATTTTTGCTGTACGAAGAAGGACATGCTCAGCGAGAGGACGTGATTGTAGACGGTGTTACGCAGGTCCCGGATGGCTCTGTGGCCGATATACCGCGTCAGGTAGGAGTGCGTGTAGCGAACGACACCCCGGATGATGGTCACCGACAACGTAAACAGGAGAATCCAGTTGAGATTCTCATCGAGCGTGCCATCCTCGATGGCATCCCCCAGCGGTTTGACGATCCAGATGCGTCCCGCCAGGAGAGTCATCATCAGAACCATACAAATCCCGGAGAGCACACAGAGTTTCCAATAGGGGCGTACGTGCCGCCAAAGCCGACGGTATAGACGCCAGAAATCCTTTTCGAGAAAGAATGGGCGTGCTGAAGTGTCTGGTGTCATGTAGCGTATTTCTTTACGGTTCTGGTTAAAATCATCTGGAGTCGCTCTGAGTGGGCCGCCGAATCGCCCACGCCATCAGAAGCGCATTTCGAGTTGGAGCAGGGCTTCGTCGTTTCGGATATCGCCGTTTCCCGTTTCCTCGTCGTTAAGAGTATATTCCGCCCGCAGTCGAATGTCCTCTAACAACTCCAGAATTGTGGCAAACGTCCATCGTTGCCGGTCCCACAGCATCGAGTTGGCCGGGAAGGGATCGAAGTTGAGATTCAGCTCGCCATAGCGTACGAGCGGTTCGATGGACAGAAGATAGCTCAGGTCGGTCTCAAATGCGTAGGAAGACTGGATGTACCAAGCGACGCGATCCAACGCGCCGTCCTCGGATTTGATGTATTGCGAGAAGAGATTCCAGTCGCCCAGGTCGTACTCCACGTTGAATCCATAGCGGCTTCTGTCGTCATCGCCGCCAAAGACGGTAAATCGGGATAGCCGCAGCAGAAACTCTTCGTCGTCATCGGAGAGCCGGTCCCACGTGCCGAACAGCATCAGGTCCAACTTCCCCCACGTCTTAGATTTTTCGCTCCAGCCCAGGCCCACGCCGACCTCTTTCTGTTCGTTGGCCTTAAGATCATCCAAGTCGTCGGCCACGATGGGAAACGACTCGTCCTCACCGATCTCGTCGTCATTCAGCCGCAAGCCGTTCATCACGGATACGTAGGCATAGAGGGAGTCGACTTGACTAGACAAGGTCATCCCTAGGTCCCGGTCGTGCCAGAAAGCGGTTCCGGCGAGCGGATATGACTCCGTGCGGCGCTTGGGACGAAAGAACTTCTTCTGTTGCCCGACCGTGAGTTGGGAGTCGAGAGGGAGGTGTCTCCAGAGAAGATAAAGCTCTTGGAGGTCCGAAGTTGCCTGCTGGCCCGCATCGAGGTCGGCTTCGAGAAGGATGTCGTCACTAAACCGAACTCGGGGCGATAGACGCATGTGATCGATCTGAAACTGGCCGTATGGATCGTCGGGTCTACCCGCCGGGCTGTCTGACTCGCTCTGTGTATCCCGGTATTCTAACTGTAATTCGCCGCCGAGTTCGAACCACTTCCGTCTCAGTGAGCGCAGCCAACCTTTTTCGTACTTCTCTTCACTTTCTTCCAGTGTCTCAAGTCGTTTCTCCAATCCCAGCAAGGGCTCAGCCACGTTCGGCGAGGGAGCGCTGGGAGACTTGGGGGAAGGGAGAGGCTGTTCTTCAATGGCTTCCACGCGCTGCTGGAGTTGGTTGATAATCTGCCGAAGTTCGGTGTTTTCCTTCTCAAGCCGCTGGATGCGTTCCTGCGTCGAGGAATCGTCCGCGGCCCAGCAGCCTGGGACGAAAAAGAGGCAACAGAAAGAGAGGGAAACGATTGAGAGTAAGCGCATCGAATTTACCGTAGTTGGATTTGATATGAGGTCTCTGCCGGTTGACAACGGCTCCGACCCCAGGGGGGCGCCGAACGGAGCGTTGGGGGGTGGGCCGGGGATATCCCACACAGGTTTCAACTCCGGCACCCAGATGAGTCATGCAAAGGTGTTCGTGACGGTGGCGGCCTATTCTTGCCGCGACGTAGTATGGTCACCTTCTTTTCACGGGTCAAGCATCCCGTGGAGCGGAATAGCCCGCCTGCATCTCGGCCCGTTTACAATCCGAAAGACAACAGGTAAGTTTTTTGTTAGACTTCTTTAGAATACTTTGTCAACTGGAAAAATCGGCCTTCAGAATTTAGGGGTGAGCCGTGTCGACCGGCCGGGTACGAACCTCTGTCGAACGGGGTGAGTTCACGGTGCCCACCCGCCTCAATTTACAGTACTTACGCTTAGGTGTGCTCGAATTACGATGTCCCAGAAAAAACTCCCCATACAGCGAACTTTCGATTTTTCAGCGCTGCGGCTCGCCTTTACGGCAGTCCTCGGCATAACCCTTGGCATGGTGCAGAGCGCTGTATCCGAGCCTCTCATCCTATCGGGTCACACCGATCAGGTGGCGGCGGTGGCCGTTTCCCCCGATGGGACGCGCATCCTGTCCGGTGGTTGGGACGATACGGGTCGCATTTGGGACGCCGCGAGCGGCGCGCTTCTGCATACCTTTGCGCTGCATGAGGACTGGATCACGTCCGTGGCGTTCTCCCCGGATGGCTCTCGGATTGCACTCGGCAGCTGGGATCAGTCGCTCAGCGTCTGGAATGCCGTGGGGGGCGATCCTGTTTTGCACGCCCCCAGTCCCAGAGGTTTTGTCCTGGATGTGGTCTTTGCCCCGTCCGGCGAGGCCCTTTGGACAAGCCTGGGTCGTCGGTACGGCACTCAACTCCGGGATATCGCCACCGGCACCGAACTGGCCAAACTGTCGACAACCAATCGAGACGGTACTTGGTGCGTGGCTCTTTCGCCGGACGGCTCTCAAGTCGCGGTCGGGGGGTCGGACAAGCGGATTTATATCTGGAGCGAACCGTATGCCGAATACACTCAGGCGCTATCGAGCCACGACGAGAACATCTGTTCGCTGGACTTCTCGCCCTCGGACTCTTCCGTTCTCGTGGCCGGGAGTTGGGACGGTGTCGCGATCGTCTGGGATATTGAGGCCGGGACGCAAATCCGCACCCTGGCTGGACACACCCGCGCGGTCACCGGCGTGGCTTACTCCCCGGATGGAAATTTGATTGCCACCGCCAGTCTCGATGGCACCATAATTCTGTGGGATGCGGCTAGCGGCGAGGTGTCACGCACAGTGAAAGCGGTGGCTGGCTCTGTGCGCGCCGTTGAGTTTACCCCGGACGGTTCCCGACTGGTCTCTGGCCACGGCGATGGAACCGTTCGCGTCTTCGACCTGGCCGAATAACTCCGATTCGATCTGTAAGGCTTACGGAAGCCGCAGGGAATAAGATAAGAGATCTTTCGAGGAAACCGGAATCTTGGAACGCACACATCTCAACTCTATGAATAGACAAACCGCACGTCTCGCCATGTCGATGACGCTGCTGATCGCCACCGCTAGCCTGGCCTCCGCGCAAGTGGAACAGCTCCCCATCCTCTCGGGACCGGAAGCGGCCGGGATTCACGCCCTTACCGGCGATGTCAGTCTTTGGGCCGACAATGGCGGAGGAAGCAAATACTGGCGGCCGGACTGCGACACGCTCAGTAACGGCAATGCCATTGTTTTGGGCGGTATGCGGAGAGACCCCGGCTGGCTAGGAAGTACGACTGCCGATGGTAAACGCCCCATGCGAGACATGATCGCGATCTTCGCCCCCGACGGCCGAACGCTCGAACCGGCGCGAACGGCGTTCTACGCGAATGACGGTTCGCCTTGGGAAGATACGATCTGCAGTACGCGGAACGACGACAAGTTCTACGGCCTGTGCGCCGACACCGTTGGCGGGCGAACCGGCGACCAATACGTCGTACATACCTTCTCAACCGCGCACAACTGGCCGGAAGCGTTCCCGGAGTACCCGGTGGACGGGTCGAGAGACCGACACACCGCGATCCAGGTGATCGGCAACGACGGTTCCATGCGCTCGCCGCTCTCAAGTCCCTACGGCTCTTATCCTCGTGAGGATGGGCTTCTCCGTGGCGGAACCGTCCGCTTCCTCTCCAACGGCAATATCGTGGTTCTTTACGAAGACCGGCAGCGAGGTTGGCGAATGGACTACGTCTATGGTCGTTCGACATCCGGGCAAGTCGTGGGCTTTTCGATTCTCGCTCCCGACGGTCGAGTCGTTCGGGATATGGTTGCCATCTCCAGTCGGAGCGGTGGGTCGAATCGTTTTGGCTTGACCTCCGGTGACGGCTGGTTTGCTTGCCGCTATGCCGACAACACGACGGGTCCCACCATCGTGGCTTTCGACAACAACGGAAACGAACTCGGGGGCGGCGATGGCCGTATCTACCCCGCGATCGACATCCCCGAACTCCAGGGATACGGCGACAATCGCGGCGATCCCAACGGCCTCGAAGCGGTGGGCGATATCCTCTACATCACGCATCGTGGGGCGGATCGCAAGGGATACCTGACGAAGTTCCGCGTTAGCGACGCAGGCGTGACGGTTCTGAAGACGGTTCGCTTCACGGACCATCCGAGGAGCACGTTCGAGCACAATGCCGACCTGGGTGTGGATTCCCGGGGCAACATCATCATCATCTGGCAGGATCAGAGTTGGGAATCGGTGCAAGAAGGACGCTGGGAAGTTCTGTCGCGGATGTTTGACGCCGATCTCGAGCCGACAACACCCTCTTTCGTCATGTTCGAGGTGGGGAACAACACAGATGTCAACGCTGTCGATCCTGTACTCGGACCCGGTCGCACCAAACAGTCGCGTATCGCTATGAATGACGATATCATCATCGCTATCGCGCACACCATCGAGGTGCCCTACGGCGATCCTGAATCGGCGATCAGCACCGGCGGCGACCAATACTACGCGTACACCTACATCGCCCGCGTGTTAGAAAATCCCCATCGGATCGTTCCCGTACCCGAATGGGAGTTGTACTGATATTCGGTATGGAGGGAAGAGCCACGCGCCCCCGCACACGATCGTTTCCGAACTTCGAGTTTCTCATACTTCTCTTCTCCCCTTTCGTGACGTTTTGCGATCTCCAGGCGCAAGACGTGGGCTGGTTATCCAACGTGGATACGGCCGAAGCCTTTGAAACGGTCAGCGTTGTCGATTCCGTCCGGGCCGATGTTGTCCGTGTCACCAAGTTTCTGACTCCGGCGCGGGACGACTCGGCTCTCCTCGATACCGTTTACCAGAACGTCAACCTCTATCCACTTCATCTGGAGTTTTTGGTCACCGAGTTTCCCGACCGGTTCGGTGGTCTGAGCAACTCCGACTATCTCGACTTGATTTATTATCGAGAGACCCGGGAGTATTTCGCGGGTGCGATTTTCCAATTCCGCGATGCCCAGGGGGACGAACTCTACGGCTTCAACTATTACACCGAACCGAACGAACGTCCACAACAGGAGGACGTGCGAGCGTTGCATGAGCATTTGAGCGCGACTTTCGACCTGCGCCCGTTCGCCTATGCGCCGATGGAGGTTCTGGATACCGAAGAGGCCCGCGCCTGGAGTGCCCCGGACTTTCCGATCTATCTACCGGAAGGTCTCACCGTTCCCGAGTATGAAGTCTATTCCCAGGCCGTGAACTATGGACGTATCCGTCTCTTCACGTTGGATGCGTTTTTGCAGGCCGTCGACACTGGGGAAATCGGGTGGCAGGATTTTGTTGTCATCGACACCGCGCCGACCGACATCGAGACTGTCGTCGCGGGTGTGGCGACCGGCACCCGGCAAGGCGAACTCTCCCATGTGAACGTCCGCTCCATCCGCCGAGGGACTCCCAACGCATTTCTGGACAACGCGCTGGAGGTGCTGGCTCCATACGAGGGGCAGCTGGTCCGCATGGCATTCGGTCCCAACGCCTACGAGATTACCGCACCCGTGGATCTGCAGGAGGCTGAAGAGTGGTGGGCCGAACACCGTCCGACTCTCCCTCCCTTGCCGCAGCCGGATGACGTTTTTTCGGAGTTGGTTACGCTTCCCGATCTGGCCGCCGAAACGCAGGACTCTCTATTCCTGACGGCGCGGCACGGTGGGAAGGCGACCGGAATGGGCCTGTTGTACTCCATCCTGGACTCGGAGGCTCTGGTCGAAGGGTTTTCGATCCCATTCTCCTACTACGTCGATTTCATGCGTACGAATACAACCGCCCATCCGACCGACCCTACCGAAACAGTCACCTTCGAGGAATACATTCAACTCTTGCTCGAACTGCCGCAGTTTCGTGGTGACTCCCAATACCGGCGCGAGCGCCTCGAAGCGTTCCGCGACGTTACGCGTGACGAAGGGAATATCGACCCCAGACTGATCGGTCAACTTGCGAATCGAATCACCGATGTGTTTGGTTCGACGATGGTCAAAGTCCGCTTTCGTTCGTCCTCAAACACAGAGGACAACGTCGCCTTCAACGGCGCGGGACTCTACGATTCCACATCGGTCTGTGTCGAGGATTCATTCGATAACGACTCGGAAGGCCCGAGCCATTGCGATCCGGAACTCGACAATGAGCGCAGTATCGAACGAGGTCTCAAGAAGGTCTGGGCCAGTTTGTGGAATCCCCGGGCTTATGAGGAGCGCGATTATTACCAGATCGATCATCGGCAGACCCGGATGGGCATCCTTGTATCGCGCGCTTTTCCTCATGAAGACTCGAACGGTGTGGCCTTCACCGGGGATCCAGTGGCGGGTCACAAGGGCCATTATGTGATCAACGTTCAGCTGGGCGATGAAAGTGTGGTCCAACCCGGCACGGGAGTGATTCCCGAAAAAGTGCTTCTCCAAGTGACCGAAGCGGGTGTGCAAGAGATTCGCCGAATGCGGAGTTCGTCTCTCCTTCCCGAAGGCGAATGGATACTCAACGACATCCAACTGCAGGAGTTGGGCGAGATCTTATTCCTGATCGATCGCGATCTTCCCGTCGAATTGGGTGAGTATTCACGCCAGCAGGTCTACATGGATATCGAATTCAAATTCGACAAAGGTGAGTTGGTCGTCAAGCAAGTGCGTCCCACGCTCTTAAGCGACGAACCGGTCGCTCCTGAGGGAAGCGCGCTGGTACTACGAATTCCCGATGAGACACACGTCGTCGGTGTCTTTCAGG
>CAYTDF010000237.1:0-4783 GCA_964436365.1 uncultured bacterium
GGATTCGACCAGGCGGCTATTGACCTGGAAAGCCGCAAAGCGTTCTCTGCGTACAGCGGCCTCGGCCTCTTGGCCCATGCTGGCCCAGACGTCGGTATAGATCGCGGTCGCATCCTTGACCGCTTCGTGTGGATCGTGTGTGACCGCGATCTGCGCGCCACTCGCCTGGGCCTGCTTGGCGGTCTCGGCCATCACCTCGGCCGTGGGCTCGTAGCCCTCCGGACACGCGACGGTCATCGAGCAACCCATCATTCCGGCCAACAGAAGAAGCGAACCGCAAACGTTGTTGCCGTCACCCACAAAAACCAACCGGCACTCTTTCATCTCGACACCCATAAACCAGAGCGTGAAAAGATCGGTGATCGCCTGGCAGGGATGATACAGATCCGAAAGCGCGTTGATAACCGGTATCCGTGTATGTTTCGCCAACTGCGCGATCGTATCGTGCGACATGGTGCGCGCAACGATGATATCGACCCAGCGTTCGAGGTTGCGGGCGACGTCTTCCACCGTTTCGCGTTTTCCGATCTTGATCTCTTGGTTGGTCAAGAACAGGCTGGTTCCCCCAAGGTGGCTTATGCCGACCTCGAAAGTGACGCGGGTTCTGAGCGAGGATTTCTCGAAGAACAGCGCCATCACTTTCCCTGTAAGGAGCCCTCTGTCGACGCTCCGGTCTTTGCGCATAGCTCCGGCCCACTCGAAGAGTTGCTCGATTTCTTCACGTGTGAAGTCGGTTACTTTGACTAGATTTCGTACGGTCATTGTCGTCGTTCCTTTCTCAACCCTTCTCTTGCCCGCACGCGGTCAAGAGCCCGTCGAGAGCGGAGACGAGTGCGTCGATTTCGCTCTCTTGGATAATGAATGACGGAACGAAACGGAGGACGTTCGGTCCCGCGGCCACCGTCAGGAATCCCTCTTGGCGCAAACCACTGGAGAGGTCCATGGCCGAAACGCTGAGTTCGATCCCCAGCATGAGTCCCGCGCCGCGCACATCGAGAATGACTCCTTCGTGGCGTTGAGCGAGACCGTCCAGAGCGCTACGGAAATAGCCGCCGATCGTATTGACTCGCTGGAGAAGGCCCTCGTCCAGCAAGACGTCCAAAACCGCGTTGGCGGCTGCGGTAGCCAAGAAGTTGCCACCGAACGTCGTCGCGTGAGTACCCGCCACGAGGGCATCGGCGGCTACGCCACGCGCCAGAATCGCCCCGATGGGAACACCACCCCCCAGCCCTTTGGCGAGGGTGATCACATCCGGAACCACGCCGTAGTGTTGGTACGCGAACAGATGCCCGGTGCGGCCCATCCCGCACTGCACCTCGTCAAAAACAAGGAGCAGGTCGCGCGCGTCGCAAAGTTTTCTGGCGCCTTCGAGGTATTCCTGAGTGCACGGCTTGATGCCGCTTTCTCCTTGGATCGGCTCGATAAAGATCGCGCAGGTTTCGTCGGTCACGGCGGCTTCAAGCGCGGCCAGATCGTTCAACGGCGCATAGGAGACGCCGGGCAGCATGGGACCGAAGCCTTCATGATATTTCGGCTGTCCGGTCAACGTGATCGCGCCCATGGTGCGCCCGTGGAACGAACCCTCCAGCGCGATCAGGCCACCTCGGCCTTCTCCGTGACGGTTGTAGCTAGTGCGCCGCGCGAGTTTGATCGCCCCCTCGTTGGCTTCGCCGCCCGCGTTGCAGAAAAAGGCGCGATCCATGTCGGAGTTGTCGATCAGCCGTTCGGCCAAACGCACCTGCGGCTCGATGAGATAGAGATTGCTGACGTGGAGGATTTCTTCCGCTTGCTTTTGGATGGCCCGGGTGACGCTCTCGTGATTGTGTCCCAGACAGCAGACCGCGATCCCCCCCAGAAAATCGAGGTATTCGTTTCCATCCGCATCCCACACCCGCGTTCCGCGGCCGCGCGCCAAACAGAGATCGGGACGCCCATAGTTGGACATCAAAACACGTTCCGCCCGTTTCGACATTTCGAGGCTCTTGAGGTTTGTTTGGCTCATGCGCTTCCTCCTGATTCGGGTGAGTAGGCGATCTCGGTTCCGATCCCTTCGTTGGTAAACAGCTCCAGGATCAGCGAGTTGGGTACCCGCCCGTCTACGATATGGGTTTTTCTCACGCCGCCGTCGAGCGCCCGCAGACAGGCTTCGACTTTCGGCAGCATGCCTTTGCTAATGGTTCCGTCCGCTCGCATCTCCGCGATTCGTTCCGCCGAGAGCGAAGAGCAGAGCGATTTTGGATCTTCGACATCGAGCAAAATGCCCGGCGTATCGGTCAACAGAATCAACCGCTCCGCTGAGAGCGCGTGAGCGATCTCGCCCGCGACCGTGTCGGCGTTGATGTTGTAGGCGTGGCCTTCCTCACTCATGCCGAGGGGTGAGATCACGGGGATGAACTCGGCCTTGTCGAGCGCGTACAGGACTTCGGGATTGATCTTGACGATCTCACCGACATAACCGATGTCGACCGGCTTGGAATCCAACTCCCGGATGTGTTCCTTCCGCCTGGCGAGGATCAGCCCGCCGTCCTTGCCCGAAAGCCCAACCGCTTTTCCACCCTCGCCATCGATCTTGGCGACGATCTCCTTGCCGACCAGACCGCACAACACCATCTCCGCGATATCCACGGTCTCCTTGTCGGTGACCCGTAATCCATCCACGAACTGCGCATCCTTGCCCAGCCGGTTCATCAGTTCGGTCACCTTGGGGCCGCCCCCGTGCACCACCACCGGCCGCAGACCGACGAAGCGCAGCAGGGCGATGTCCCGGCAGAATCCGGTTTTCAGCCCCTCTTCGGTCATGGCCGCGCCACCGTATTTGACCACGATGGTCTTGCCGTAGAAGGCCCGAATGTAAGGCAACGCTTCCGTCAAGTGCCGTGAGAAGAGTTCGCGGCTGGACATTGTGGAATCCATCATTGTCATCTCCCGTGGAGCGCGATAAACAAAAACGGCGACCTGAGTTTGGCCGCCTGAATCGATTTACAAAGTTTGTCGAAATACAGATCAGCCGTTATCGCCCCGAGGGCGATCGGTCACACGCTTAGTGCGCTTTGTGACTTTGGCTGTTGCGATCATGATTTCGTAGTGACTTCGGTATTCCTGAATCGTCGGTTTGCGGCACCCTTGATGCCTCCCAAAAAAGGCACCGGGGGCACGCGAAAACTGCCCAAATCTGCCGAGAAACAATTACTGTAGCACATTTATCGACGGCGGCAAGCCTGTTTACCGATATATTTCTTGTAGACACTCCCCAGCCACTCGTGGCTAGTAGATCACCTTGTTGAGCGGATATTCGATGATGCCCGCCGCACCCGCCTTACGGAGTTCGGGGACGATGGTGCGGACGGTGCCCTTGTCGACGACGATCTCCAGTGCCCGCCAGCCTTCGTCGGCCAGGTGAGAGACGGTGGGGTTATTGAGCCCCATCGGCATGGCCGCGAGCACGGCCTCCATGTTTTCCGTCCGGAGGTTCATCTTCAGGCCGACTTTGCCTTCGGCCTCGATCGCGCCCAGCAGAAGCATGGCGACGCTCTTCATCTTGCTCTGCTTCCACTGATCTTTCCACGAGTCGGTATTGGCCACGAACCGCGTGCTCGATTCGAGCACGGTATCGATAATACGCAGTTTGTGGGCACGCAACGAACTCCCGGTTTCGGTCACATCGACGATCGCGTCGACCAGCGACGGGACCTTCACTTCGGTCGCCCCCCAAGAGAACTCGACGTGCGCATCGACCTCGTTCTGTTCGAGATAGCGTTGGGTAGCGTTCACCAGTTCCGTGGCGATGCGCTTTCCCTGCAGATCCTTGACCGACTCCATATCCGAACCGTCCGGGACCGCCAACACCCAGCGGACATTCCTTCGGGTCGCCTTGCTGTAGTGCAACTCACAAATCTCGTGAATCTTCGAGTCGTTCTCGACAATCCAATCGTGTCCGGTGATGCCCGCGTCCAACGCACCGTCTTCCACGTACCGCGACATTTCTTGCGCGCGGAGCAGAACCACGTTGAGCTCCGGGTCGTCGCATTCCGGGAAGTAACTGCGGCCTTGCACGCGGATGCGGAACCCGGCCTTCTTGAAGATATCGATAGTGGACTCCTGAAGGCTGCCCTTCGGAATCCCCAATTTCAGCTGTGGTTGATCGGACATTGTCTTGGTCTTCTCTTTCGGTTTCTGCCGAATTCGGCAGGTCGGGTGGGTACTACAACATTCGTCCCCGCAACAAGCACCATGGTGGAGAGGGGCTGTAAGCCCCTCCTCACAGACCGCTCTGTGAAACACGCGCGATCGACTCCGGGCAGTCACAAGTGCACCGGGGACACGTTTTCGCGTGCGACGTTTCGTGAAAGTTTAGACGCCGGTTATCCCGGCTCCCACGGCTATTTCTTCTTCGCTTTTTCGAGGCTCACAAACCGGCCGTTTTCGCGGACGATGTACTTGGTGAGCAGCGTCTTCGGAATCCAGCCTTGCTTGCCGCCCCAAATCTGCACGTGAACCCAGCCGCCGACGTCTTTGACTTGCGGCACATTGCCCTTTTCGATGAGTTCGCCTTTTTCGTCGACGAAATCAACCGTTTGACCGGCAAGCACCGGAACCGGAAGCGCCGCGGCGGAATCCTTGTCCGGCTTGGATTTGAGCTCGGTATCCTCGGCGAGGAAGATCGCCACCGTGTCGCTCGCACAGGCCACTTTTGAGGCTGTGTACTGGAAGAGCTTATTGTTGGTGCGGTTGTTGATCGTAACGTATATTTCTTCGAACTCCCGCACGGTCAAGAACACATACC
>CAYTDF010000237.1:4793-7578 GCA_964436365.1 uncultured bacterium
GTCGTCGCTGAGCCATTCAAAACCGGCAGGCACAGCGCGATGAGGATCAAGATAACCCATCGATGTCGCATCGTTTCGATTCCTCCACAAGGAGATTTCTCCCGCAATGTTGCGGAAATCCGCGTCCCCACCGTTCCAGTTTGTGTGCGACGACCGCTTCATTCTGAAGAGGCGAGAACATCGGCTATCAATCACAGCCGTCTCTCGTGAATGCCGCCCAAAAGGCGGAACCGGGAACGGCCTTTCGCTTAGAGCGCTTCTTCGAGCCCTTGTGCGAGCGTCTCTTTCGGCGTGAAACCGATCCACGTCCGAAGATCCTCGCCGCCTTTGAAAATCTTGACGGTCGGGACGCTCATCACGTTGAACTGTTGAGCGAGACTCTGGTTCTGATCCACGTCGACCTTGGCCACTTTGGCGCGGCCACTGAAATCGTTGGCCAGTTCCTCGACAAACGGGGCCAGCCGTTGGCACGGGCCACACCATTCGGCGCCGAAGTCGACCAACACAGGGACTTCGGACTGCATAACTTCGGTTTCCCAATTCTCGGGAGTGATAGCAATCGCGGGCATTCGCAAAAATCCTCCAAAAGTATTCGCTGGAGTATAGCCCCCTGGTGTTCGGTAACAAGACGAGACCCAGAACGCTCCCCGAGGACCGTCCGCGTCGGGACTCGCGTGGAACGGGTGTTGGCGACTCTCAGCCGCTCAAAGTCTTGGGGAGAGACCCGACTTCTTCTCGATTCTCACCGAGTAGGGCACTTCCAGTCCGTGTTCGAGCATCAGCGCCTCGTCGGCGAAAACGTCCCGGATCGGGCCGTCGGCGACCAAGTGTCCGGCATCGAGCACCAAAGCCCGGTCACAGGTGTGGACGGCAAAATCGAGATTGTGGGTAGAGACGATCCGGGTGATCTCTTGCGTTTGTAGGAGAGAGATCAGCTCGTGGCGACCCCGAGGGTCCAAATCGCTAGAAGGCTCGTCCAGAAGCAGTAACGCGGGCCGCATGGCCAGCACCCCCGCCAGAGCGACTCGGCGGCGCTGTCCGCCGGACAGGTGCAAAGGAAACTCGTCGCACAAACTCTCATCCAGCCCCACCGAGTCCAGCGCCTCGTGCGCTCGCCGGTGGACTTCCTCCTTGGGAAGCCCCAGATTGAGAGGACCGAATGCCACATCGTCGAATACGGTGGTGTTGAAGAGCTGATCCTCCGTGTTTTGGAAAACGATCCCCACTTTACTGTGAAACTCACCCGAGCCATCCGCGCACCCGGGGGTCGCACCCGCCGCGGTCACCCGGCCTTCGTAGCCCTGCAAGACTCCCGCCGCGATCAGAAACAGAGTGGTCTTGCCCGCACCGTTGGGGCCCACCAGCGCCACACGCTCGCCTTCCCGGATGGTGAAGTTAACCTTGGAAAGCGCTTGCCGCTTGGCGTACGCGTACGAAACGTCTTCAACCTGCAGGATGGTGCTCAAGGATAGAACTCCCAAGTAAGAAACAGGCCACCGGCCAGAAGAGAGACCGCGGCCGCGCAGATATCACTCCGTCGAATGGCAAACTCCCGGAGCGTTGGCATCCGGCCCCGATACCCCCGGCAGCGCATGGCGTGCGTGACCCGCTCGGTCCGGTCGCAGGAGCGGATAAAGAGCCCACCGAGAGCGTTCGCCAGAGTGCGGTAGGTGTGCATCCGGGGGGCGGGACGGAATCCACGGGTGCGAAGCGCGACCCGAACCCGGTGCCAATCCACCCGGAATGTGAACAGAAAACGGTAGGTCAGCAATGTGATCTGGGTCAACACCCGCGGCGCGTGCAGACGATCGGCGGCGTGGACGATCAGATCCATGGGAGTGGTCAAGACCAAAGCCAGCGCCAGCGTGGCCACGGCCAACGCCCGCAGATAGATCGCCAGCGCCAGTTCGAACCCCTCCAGGGTCACGGCCAGAGGTCCCAGTTCAAACCGGGTCTCGCCCGGCGCGGTGAATGGCAAGAACAGAAAGAAGGGCAGTAAGAAAATGTGCAGCGCGCCCAGACGGCCAAGGAGGTGTTTGGGCGAAAGTCGGGCCAGCAGCAGCGCTCCCAGCGCGGCCAGAAGAAACAGCACGGGACGCGCGAATCCGGTCAGCGCCGTCGCCGAAAAAGCCAGGAGCAGCACACATACAAGCTTGCAGCGCGCGTCCCAACGGTGGAGAAACGTGTCACCCGGTATCGATACCTCGTGCACGGAGGGTCTCCTCGATCACAGCGATCCGCTGCTGGTTCCGGTAGCCTAGATACGCGGCGGTGAGTGAAGCAATGCAGATCAGCCCCAGAATGACGCGCTCGCCGGTGGTCAGACCGCCCCGGCTGCTGCGTAGAGAGGGACGATTCGACCCTCGCGCGGGCTCGGACAGAGCCGACGGCTGGGCCTCGTCTGGCACCGCGTCCCGCGTGGGCTTAAGGCTCTGGCCGGTGAGGTCCAGCGTGGTCGTGGCTTTGTGGCCATGCCCGGCGTCGACCACGAAGGTGAGCTTTCCCGCCACTTGGGGCCGGTATTGGTAACGTCCCTTGGCATCCAGCACCGCTGTGTGCACGACCCGCTCTTGGCTATCGAGAATCGTCAGTTTCGCACCCTTGGTGGGCTCCTTTGTGCTTTCCCAGGACTCGACATAGATCGTTCCGTCAACGAAGAGACAGTCCACGGTCAGCGCGTGGCTCCAGGCCGCCCGCACGGGTGCGAAGAGGCAGAAGCAGAGAAAGAAACAGACTGCGAACGGTTGTATGCGGTTCATGGTGAGCCTCGATGAATCATCTCGGG
>CAYTDF010000238.1:0-3835 GCA_964436365.1 uncultured bacterium
CTCAATGAACAAGTGCGTGCCGGTTCTGAGGTGATTACAGACGATCTGTTGAGCGGCTATCAAGCCGTAATCTTCGGTGACACGCGAACCGTGGAACCGTTGAGCGAGTCCGAGCGAGAGGCTGTCGTACGCTACGTACGTAGCGGTGGCTCCATTTTCATCATTGGCCAGCAGGACAACCTAACCCTACTGGAGCCTTCCGCCATCTACGCAACCTCTGTTGGAGAGCCGTTCGGCATACAGTTCTCAACCAGGGCAGTCGGTGCGTATCTCGATTCCGGACAGCACCTCATCCTGACCGATGTATCCACCCTCGACGCGAGTGGTAGCGAACTCATCGTAGAGCCTCCCGTGGAGGCCATCGGTCTAACGAATACGGGAGATGTTATTCTCGCCGTCGCCCAAGATGGGTATGGACGCGTGGTAGCCTATTCGGATGAGATGGCGTTCTTCGATTCGGAGTCGGTATTCGAGGGGCTCGGCACGCAGTCCCACATGCGCTTCGCACGCAATATCGCTGCCTGGCTCCTGCGTCTAGAAGAGACCTACATCATCCCCCTGATCCAGGCGCAGACACCCACGCCGACGGCCACTCCCACATTCGTGCCTTCGGGCACGGATGAAGAGGCCCAAGCCTTGGTCGATCGAATGCTCGATGCAAACTATCCATGGACCAACCCGGGGTCGATTACGGCTACATACTCGATTGAGAGAGTAGACGACGGCGACACAAGTCTGGTGGGTGACTTTAGTGTATCGGGCGGAGGCGCAAACGCCGATAGAGTCGGGTCGGTCGTCTGGACCGCGCTCCACAACATGGAGTTCGCAAGCCCAAGCCCTGCCTATACCGCCCGCATGGTAGGCCACACGACATACAACGACCTGCCGGTCATCGCCGTCGACATCGTCTTCAAGGCAAACGTGTTCGACAAAATCGGGCTTGGCGGACAAGAGACGGGCTCATACTACGCGCAGGTACCGTTTCGTGCCTGCCGTATCTTCATCGAACCCGAGCGCGCCATTCCGCTCCACATAAAGTGCTCCGTCGAGCCCGAACTCGATGACCTCGAGAACGCGCCGTTCACATGGAGTTTCGAACCGGACTTCTATGAAGTCGATGGCGGCTACGCTCCTCGGGTTCTCGAAAGAGATGAGCCGACTGCGTTCCGCGAACGCCAGACATTCCAGGTCGTCGATGGCGTCTGGATATTCGAGACGGGTGACGCCTTTCGGGGCGAGGAAACCGGATTCGGGGAGCCGGGAGAATACATCCTCACCTACAACCTCACCAACCTGGTGATTACCGAGGCGGAGTGATATCGCCGATACCTGTTCACCGTTTGGATCGTACTCTTATGGAGGATTCGCAAAGACTGCCCGATTGCCGGAGGAATACTCAAGAAGACAGCCCGGCGCTCCAAATCCCGTGTTCCCGCGTGAACTTGAGCCGTCAGGCTCGAGTTTGTATCGAGTGGCGCGGATCAAGGAACAAACCGACCATGAGAACAACACCAATGCCGCTCGCCGTATTGGCGATCTTCATCATCCCGCTCCTCTCTTACGCCGAGATTGGCCCATCGTTCGAACTTGGGTACTCAACCTGGCACGCGTCCGACATTTTCATCGCTTCCGAGGGCGCTGTCTACGATGGAACCGTGACCGTCACCGCGGTCTGGGATGGAGACCTCTCCGTCGGGGACTCCGTTTTTGTTCCCGGATTAGCCGAGTTCACCAGTGAGGAGAGTCGAACTCTCCATCCAGCCTGGGGTTCAGAAAACAAGGAATCACGAGTCATTTCACCGGAAAAGCTCATCCTGTTCCTGAGACGTAAACCGATAAGAACACCAAGAACGGACAACTCAGAAGAAACACACAAGGAGGATGGCGTCGAGTGGTATTCCGCTTCATGGTTCAGCAGCATGCAGGCCTCTTTAGCGTGGCTGGAGAAAGATGAAATCTACGCCTTCACACAGATCATGAATCCTGGACCCAGCCTCCTGATACCGCAGAGGTGCTCCAAGAAGGAGATGAAGGACCGCGTCGATCTCATTCTAAAAGTGCGTAAAAAACTGGAGGCGGTCGGACGTATAGCGAACCCCGAAACACGGGCGAGGGAGGCGGCAGAGTGCGCAAATCTCCCCACTGCTTACGCCTGCGAGACAGCTTTCGACATCCTGACCGGCTGCGGCGAAGCGGCCCTGCCCGTCCTCAGAGAGATACTGGCCGACGGCTCCCAGGCGCGAGTCCATCGAGGCGCAATGAAAGCCTTGGCCGCTGTCGGCGGCGAGAGCGTGGCTCCGGAGCTCACTGAAATTGTGAGTAAGGAGTTAGCCTTCTGGAAGAAAACCGCACCGACTCTTCAGGTCGGCTGGTGGAACGGTGCAGGCTTCAGCTTGGAACAGGCACAACCGCTGAGAGGACGATACTGCGTAGTCTTGGAGGCCTTACGCGCCCTAGTCAACATCAAGGCCCCGGCGTGTAGAGGTGCTGTTACCGAGTTCAGAGACTTCTGGCGTTCGCTGCCTCAGTTGGAGGACAAGAGCGGCCTAAACCAGATGAGCCAGACCTGTGACCGGATTCTCCACGGTTTGCCGAAAGAATAACCCCGGAGTTGCTCACCTCCCCCGGTTGACAACCCATCGCCTTCCAGAGCATCCTGGAGCCATGAGACACTCGGCCAGCCAATGCTTGGGGAGACCGATGAAACGTACACTCTGCAGGTTCCTTCTGGCGACATTACTGCTCGCAACACAAATCGGCTGCGGTACAGAGCGAGATACGGAACGAGATACAGAGCGAGCCAAAGCCAATCTCGACGAATTAAAACGCAATTTCAAAAACCCGCCTAACGCGTACGGCCCGGTTCCGTTCTATTGGTGGAACGGCGAGCCTCTCTCCCGCGAGCGTGTCGCCTGGCAACTCGACCGGCTGAAGGAGAACGGCTTCTCCGGGGTAAATGTCAACTACAGCCACACCAACCTCGGCCAAACCTATCGCGGCGACCCTCCGCTTTTCAGTGACGCTTGGTGGGCGTTTTGGGAGACCGTCGTCGACGAGTGCGCCGAGCGTGACATGGCCATCGGCTTCGACGATTACATCGTCACCCATGGCAATCCGGACCTAGCGGTTATCGGCGCGGAGATCCGCGAGAAACACCCCGAAGTCGCGGGTCAACTGCTTCGCCGCCGCACCGAACGGCTGAAGGCGGGGCGGGAATACAAGTTGGACCCCGTTCGCGACCGCTCCATCGTCAGCGCCGCCGCCTACCGGATGACGCAAGAGCGACTCGACCCGGCTTCGCGTGTCGATCTCTCGGCACTGGCAAGGAACGGCAAGACCGTCTGGGATGTCCCCGATGGCGAATGGGAAATCTCGATTCTCCATACAGAGCCTCAACCGTTCGGCGCGCTGAATCCGGAGTACGCGAAACGGGTGATTGAGTTCTATTTCGAACGTTTCGAGAAGCACAGTAAGGGGCAGTTGGGCAAAGCCGTCAATTACTTCTTTCAGGATGAGTTGACGTTCGGCGGTTCGATGCCCTATTGGGCGGAAAACCTGCCCACGGAGTTCAAGAAGCGGAAAGGATACGATCTTCTCCCGGAGTTGACCGCACTCTTCACCGACGTGGGACCGCGCACCCCCAAGGTCAGGCTCGATTATTACGATGTCACCACCCAGATGATGGAGGACGCCTATTTTAAGCCGATCTTCGAGTGGTGCGCCGAGCGCGGCATCACCTACGGCCACGATCAGATCGCCCGCGCCGATGTGATCGACGGGGTACGTTATTACGGCGATTACTTCCGGGCCTTACGTTGGTACCAAGCCCCCGGCA
>CAYTDF010000238.1:3845-7571 GCA_964436365.1 uncultured bacterium
GGAAAGGTCTCCGCCTCCATCGCCGGGCTCTATGGACGGCCCCGGGTCTGGCTAGAGGCCTACCACAGCACCGGATGGGGCGTCTCGCCCGAGGATATCCACCGCTGGGACTGCGAATCGCTGCTTTATGGCTACAACCTCTTCAGTTACCACAGTCTCTATTACAGCACGCGCGCGGGCTGGTGGGCCTGGGCGCCGGGCGACATCCATTTCCGGCAGCCGTATTGGGAGTGGATGCGAAATCACTACAAGATGCTCCAGCGCATGAGTTATCTTCTCAGTCAGGGTCAACACGCCTGCGATATCGCGGTCCTCTTCCCCAGCAGCGCCGTGCAAGCGGACATGAACGGGACGACGCCGGGGGCGGATGCGTACAGAAGCCGGGAGCTACTCCGTGTTTTTGAGTTGTTATTTAAGGAATACGGAATCGATTTCGACTTCATCGACGATGAATCCATCGCCCGCGCGACGATCGAGCGAAACAAACTCAAGGTCGCGGGCAGACTGTATAGTTATGTCGTCTTGCCGGGAATGAAAGTGATTCGGCAATCCACGCTCGACAAACTACTCGAGTTCCACCGCGCCCACGGGCGAGTGATTGCGTTGGTCGAACCACCCGCAGCCAGCGACCGTGACGGACGTAACGACCCGCAGCTGGCCGATGAAGTGCACGAGATGTTCGGGCCCACCACCCCCGAACCGCACGATGTTCACCGAAAACCGTACGAGTCGCATGGGTACACCAAACTCGCAAGGTCGTGCGTCGTTCGTCCAAATACCAACGGAGTACGGCACTACAAGGGCACGTTCAGAGGACAGTGGCTCTGGTCGGAGGAACCGAGCCAAAACGTCTATTTCAAAGGTATCTGGAAATTTCCAAAAATCCCCGGAAAATTCGACTGCAATGCGAAAATCATGGCCGACAATGAGTTCGTCTTCTACGTCAACGGGGAACGGATCGCCTCGTCGAGTGACGTCCAAACCGGCTGGACCGGAACCGTAAAACTAGCGCACGGGGATGTCGTCACCTTCGATGCAAAAGACCACGATCCCGGGGGAAACAAAGCCGGGCTTTTCGTCTCGTTTGCACGGTTTGATGGGATCAGGCTCTCAACCGCCGATCTCCGCTACACAACCCAACCACCCGCCGACATGAACGCCTGGCGGCGCGATGCCAATTTGGACAACTTGAATGAACCCGGCCTCACCAATGTTCACCCCGATCACTCCGCCGCACACGATATTGAAGAACTTGCCATCTTGCTGGGCGGCTGGTCTGAGAGGATGGCTGGAAAACAGTATTCCAAACCCCTGATCGGCAATCGCCTGGGCCTCTATGTAATGCGGCGCTGGATCGGCAAGGGGGAGCGCTTCGGCTATCCCAGTGAGTGCGATCTCTACGCGCTCTACAATCCGAATGGTAAGACGGTCGAGGAAAATTTCTCGTTCCGTTCCGTCGGTATGAGCCCGGAGTCTTGGGACCCATGGACCGGTGAGATATCTCCACTGCCCATCCTCGATATCGCCAGCGCCGGTATCTCCGTCCCACTCCGATTCGAGCCGTATGAGTTGAAGGTCGTGCTTCTTTCGCGCGATGGGAAGCGCATCAACGATATTCTCCACGGAAAACCTGATCCGAGAATGCCCCACGCCCAACCTCCACAAGAACTCGTCGAGACAATGCCTCTTGAGGGCGAGTGGGGATTTCGTGTAGAACCGGTCTTGGACAATCGCTGGGGCGATTTCCGCTCGCCAGCCACTGACGAAAAACTCGGACCGGAAGTGCGGCAGTTCCTTTACACAGAGACGCACAACACGACCGAGACAGAGAGGTGGGGAGACGCAAACTTCGACGATTCCGAATGGGGTCCTGTCACCGCCTCGTGGGGACCGCGCTTTTGGCTGTTGGGACCCATTCCCAGAGGTACAGATGTATCCACATTGGAACGCGACCTACAAGACGCCCGGCAAATAGATTCTAATACACCTGTAACAATAGGTAGCATAACCTATCGCTGGCAGCCCTATAGCTTCTCTTTGCGCTGGGGCATCGAACTCGATCCGATGTTAACCCGCCAAACCGGCATCGCCATCCATGGGCCTATCGGTTGGGTCCCCGACGAGTTCATTCACCTTCAGACCGAAGGAGAGGGCGATACCTGGTATCTGTGGACTTCGTATCAGGCATCAAAAGCGCAGGAAACCCGCATTGCCATAGGCAGCCGTACCGCCTACAGCGCTTGGCTAACTGGCAAGCCCGTGCTCGCGCAGAAAGACGGGAAAGCCGAACTCCGCGCCGGTCCCTGGAACATCGTCGACTACCCTGCGGGCGCACAGCGCACGGCCGCGGTTTCCCTGAAGCGGGGCGGTAATCCACTCTTGCTGAAATGGATCGGCGGCGCGCCAAACACCATGGTGCGCGGTTATGTCGCGCTGGGAGATGAGTTACAGAACCGGCCCGCCCCGGATATGCAGTCGATTCCCTCCGGAGATTCCTATGCTGTGGCTTCGGGGGTGGTCGCGTCGAAGTGGTATACCCGCTCCCAGACGGCGATGATGAACCACAGGCCGGAGACGATGCCCAAAACCATGGGCTACCGATTCCCGGTCCCGCCGGGCATGAAGAGCATGCGTTTCGCCGCCCACGGAAAACCCACGGTCTTGATCGACGGCGAGCCACACGATCTGCGAGTTACCGAGGCCGGAGACTCGCTCGCGTGCACGCGAGAAGGCGCGGTTGCGTATGCGCTAACGCGCCAGGTTCCGCTCGTGCACAGCGCAACCGCTACCATCCTGATCGAACCCAAACCCGGCTTTTACGCGGGCGCGGCGATACCCGAGCCGATTCGCTTCGAGTGCGAGGCGGGCAAGGCTGAACTGGGCGATTGGGCCGATTTGGGGCTAGCCACCTATTCCGGCTCGGTCCGCTACGAGAGGGAGGTCCGGTTCACAGCCGGGCAACTGCGCGACCGGGAGGCCTGGCTCGATCTGGGGCGTGTTTCCGTGGCTGCGGAAGTATTTATCAATGGCCAGCAAGTCGGTCTCTGTTCGAAACCGCCGTTTCGCGTGAAGATCACTGACCTCCTCCATGCCGGGGCAAACAGAGTTTCGATTCGCGTCGCCAACACATTCGCCAACCATTACAGCGTCGGCATGCCCAGTGGACGGCGGTACGTATTCGACGGTCAAACCCGCGCCGGCTTGTTTGGACCCGTAAAGGCCGAGTTCACAGCACCCAGCGCTCCCGACAACTAGAGCGTCTCTATTCTCTTTCTCGAACCGCTATTTCCACGGAACCATGCCCCACTCTTTCAAGTGCTCTTCAGCCCATTCCAAGCTCTTATCTTCGTGGCAGCTGGTACAGGGATTGGGGGTACCGTATTTCCGGGTCTCGTCCGGGGTAATAAATCCGAATACATGCGTGCGCACGGTTAAGGGCGAACTCCCGAGATGTCTGCCGGTCTTGGGCATGTGGCACGCAATGCAGGAATTGTCCTGAGCATAGACTCCACACCGCGCGTGACTCTCTAAGTCCTCCTGATGCGGGCCGATGATGGAGCCGAACGAGTGGCATTTCATGCACAGCGAATTATCAAGCGGCGTGGTGGTGGTGGCATCCAGTTCGTGAGGGTTGTGGCAGTTGACACACGTGATCCCGTGTTTGTACATCACGGAACGGACAAAGTCGTTGCCTTGCATTCTGTTCTTCTTGCCGACCCCGTTGGC
>CAYTDF010000239.1:0-7526 GCA_964436365.1 uncultured bacterium
CGGTGAGATCGTGCGCCTGATTTCTGGAGACGACCCGCCCTCGATGAGGACGACGACCCGGCAGTAGAGCCGGTGTTTACGCGTCGTCGTGTATGTCGATCCCTCGGATGTGCTGTAGAAGGCGGGTTGGGTCACGCCCGCGCCCAGGGTTGCTGAGTTGTTCTTCTTTGGCCTGGGCTATTGTCAATCGTCCAAGAGGACGAGTAATGAAGAAGACGATAATTCGCACCGGCTCGGAAGCCGGTGCCACCCAGATTTGTGCTACGCGGGGGCTGGGGAGCCTGTGAAGAAGGCGATTGCCTCGCGGGGGATGCCTGAGTACACTCGTTCACCGAGCGAAATCGATTGAATGCCCTAGAACCCGAATCTGGAGAGTGAATGATGGAACATTTGGACCGCCCCGATCGTCGCAGTTTTCTACGCAAATCGTCGCGTCTCACGATGGGTGCCGCGTTAGCGAGCTCCGTGGCAAGCACCACCCAAAACGCCCTGGGCGCGAACGAGCGGATTCGTGTGGCCTGCGTGGGTCTCCGGGGCCGGGGGAGAGACCACATCAAGAGATATCTGGAGCTGCAAGACGAAGGCATCGAGCTGGTTGCCCTCTGCGATATCGACGAACAAATCCTGGAAGAACGGGCCGACGGAGTCGAAAAGACGGGACATAAGAGACCCAAGACCTATTGGGATATGCGGAAACTGCTCGAAGACTCTTCCATCGATGCGATCTCAATCGTCACGCCCAACCATTGGCACGCGCTGGCGACGATCTGGGCCTGTCAGGCGGGGAAAGACGTTTACGTCGAGAAGCCGGTCTCTTGGTGCATCGGCGAAGGACGTGCGATGGTGGACACGGCGCGTAGGCACAAACGGATCGTGCAGGTGGGAACGCAAGCACGATCTTTCAGCCACATGAGAAAGAGGATCGAAGAACTTCAGGCCGGATTGATCGGTGACATCTATATGGCCAGAGCCCTCTGTTACAAGAGACGGGACTCGATCGGTTTCAAAGAGCCGGGCGAAGCACCCAGCCATATCCATTTCGATCAGTGGCTCGGACCGGCACAAGTGCAGCCCTTCCACGGCAATCTAGTGCACTACAACTGGCACTGGTTCTGGGACTTCGGCAATGGCGATCTCGGAAATCAGGCCGTTCATGAGATCGATATCGCCCGCTGGGGACTTGGGAAAGGACTACCGACTCGGGTTCATTGCACGGGCGGCCGATTCGGCTATGAAGATCAGGGGGAGACACCCAACAGCCTGATCGCGAACTACTCCTACGACGACGGAAGAACAATCGTGTGCGAAGTGCGCGGCCGCTATACACATGCCGAGAAGGGCGTGCAACTCGGGAACCTCTTCTACGGCTCGGAAGGATACGTGCCCGGCGCAAACTGGGGCGGCTCGGCAGCCCAACATCCCTACCAGGACCAAGAAGTGGCGGATTGGCAGCCGAAATATGGCTACGGCGGCAAACGCTATGGCGGGAAATCCGAGGGACAAAGTGGTGAGACGACGAAAACAAGCGGAGAGGATGGCTTCAATGAGGATCTGCTGCCCCATTTCCGTAATTTCGTGAAGGCCATTCGCAGCCGCAATCATGAGGATCTCAATGCAGACATCCTGGAAGGCCATGTTTCCGCAGCGATGGTGCACATGGCCAATATCTCCTACCGGCTGGGACGGTCGCTGACGTTCGATCCGAAGACAGAGAGATTCGTGGGGGAAGGCGGCGCCGAGGCGAATCGGTTCTTGATGCGCGATCACCGCCAGCCGTTTGCGATCTAGAGGCGCGCTTGGGACGGAGACGCCGCCCTAACTAGGCTTTCGCCAGGCCATTACTCTGTTCGCGAACCACCACCGAATGAGGACAAGAAGAACATGACCCGTCTCGCCGAACGTACCAACTGGATCGATTCCTCAGGCATTCGCAAGGTTTTTGCGCTGGCCGCCGATATGAAGGACCCGGTCAACCTGTCGATCGGACAGCCTAACTACGATGTGTCCGACGAAGTGAAAGAGACCGCCATTCAGGCGATTCGCGAGGGCAAGAACAGCTATACGCTGACGGGTGGATTGCCCGAACTGTGCGAACGGGTGCAAGCCCGCTACCCAGATTCGGTTATCGAGACCCCCAAGACCATGATCACGTCAGGCGTCTCCGGCGGAATCCTGCTGGCACTCATGGCGATTTTAGATCCCGGCGACGAAGCGATCGTCCCCGACCCGTACTTTGTCATGTACAAACACCTCACGAATGTGATTGGAGCGAAACCGGTCTTTGTGGATACGTACCCGGACTTCCAACTGACCCCGGAACGTCTGGAAGCGGCTATCACCGACAAGACGCGGATGCTCTTCTTGAATAGTCCGGCAAACCCCAGCGGTACGGTCACCGGACTCGACAACCTCAAGGCCATCGCCGAGATCGCTGAGAAACACAACCTGATCGTGATTTCCGACGAGATTTACGACCTGTTCGCGTACGACGGAGATTTCCACAGTTTTGCGCCGTTGTATCCGAACACGATCCTGCTGGGCGGTTTCTCGAAGTCGGCGGCCATGACCGGGTGGCGTGTGGGGTACGCTATCGCCCCCGAGCCAATCGTGAACGCGATGCTGAATATCCAGATGTACACCTTCGTCTGCTCGCCCTCGATGGCTCAATGGGCGGCGATCAAAGCGCTCGACGAAGATATGTCCGGCCGAGTGGCGAGTTACCGGAAGAAACGGGACCGTATCTACGACGGGCTGAAAGATAAGTTCGAGGTCAACAAGCCGGGTGGCGCGTTCTATATCTTCCCCAAAGCGCCCGGTGGCAACGGAGACGCCTTCGTGATGGAAGCCATCAAGAGGCAGCTCCTGATCGTGCCCGGCAGTGTCTTCTCGGAGCGCAAGAGCCATTTCCGTATCTCGTACGCGGCAGAGGACAGCACCATCGACCGAGGTCTGGAAATTCTGAATTCGATGGTTTGAAGAACACGAGGAATCTTCCCGCGCCCCTCGATACACTCTCACTCCGCTCGAGCACTCGGGAACACGAGGTTGGGGTCCCGGTGCGGATCTTGAACGACTGGAAGCATGTACTCCGGCAGGCTCGTAGGGCATCATCGACAAATCCTCGGTATGACGGTCACTTCGACGATGGCCGGTTCCGGCTAAGCTTTTGGGGAAGTGCGCGTGCATCCTCATCGACCTCTGGGAATGTGGAAAGGCCGCTACGTTCCTAGCAGAACTCGCGCGACTTAACTTATTTATTTTCTGTGGGTTAAACCATGACAGGAATACCAATCGCGTTCGCCGGATTGTGCCTCTTGTTGGCGTCCTCAGAGACGCTCGGTCCCCATGTCCCCAAGCCACTGCCTCCCCATCGGCCTCTCATCGAAGAGAGCCGCGAGAGAATCGTACCCAATGAGACGGAAGGGTTTCCGGATCATAAGCGAGAAGCCTTAGCCCGACTCCCGCTAGCCCTGCGTGGGGTCTCGACGCTGTATCTGAAAGTCGATTCGGACCGGCTCACGATCACGGTGCGCGCCCGTAGAGTCTCGAACGAACATCCGGGAGAACTCCGCTGGACGTTGTCCAACGATCTCGAAGAACCGGTCGCCGCGGACGGCTTTGCGGAGCCGCTGGACTTCAATGAGCGCGAACGGTCGTTTTCGATCGAACTGCCTGCCGCCGGTCTGTACCGTCTCCGAATCGAGAGCGACCGTTCGGTTGTGTATGACGTGGAGACAGACGCGGTTGGGGAGGGGCTCGGAGATGGCATCGAGACCTTCGACACGACCAAGCCACTCGATCTCTACTTCCAACCCCAGCCGGGCGCATTCCGAGTAGAAATACGAACGTTTCACGCGGCGGCTACGGGGCAAACGGTCACGCTGCACAACGAGCTGAATCTTAAAATCGCGTCGGTGGTCATCGACGCCCCGGGCGTGCCCTTCAGCCTCACGGCCACCATCCCCAGCGGGGTCCCTGTGGTGAACCGTCTGTGGCGTATCCGTGTGCCGATGCAAGACATGCTGCTCAACAGCCCCCAGGTCGATGTCTGGAACCTGGGCGATGCCAGTTCGGAGCCGCTCGAACCCCTTCTGGGGCTGCTGACCCCCAAGTCGCTTGCGCGGGGCGTGCTTCCGGGGGCGGCGACGGAATTTATCCTCCGGCTCAACAACGGCTGGCGGACAGAGAGACGGTTCGTCGTGCGGCTGTCCACCCCCGACTCGGAGAACATAGTGCTGGAGGGCGGTGGGGAGATCGTGGCCGCGCTTCCCGGTGGGACAACCCGGAATATCCGCTTCCCGGTGGAGACCCTCGCGGGGACCATAGACGGGGCAACAGCTGAGCTGACTGCCACGGTTTTCGACGCTGGAGAGGAGGGAGCCGCCGATTCGACGCCGCTGGCCAGAGGCCGCCTCACGCTCCTGGCTACGGGCCCGAGCGAGATACCGCCGGGCCGTCCGGGATTGCTCTTCGATGGGCAAGATGTGGCACGACGGCTTGCCCAGGCCCCCGACGACGAGCGGACAGCACTGGAGGCGGTTCGGCAGACGATCTTGAATAACGCCGAGGGTGTGCTCTCCGAGCCGGTGCTGATTCACGATTTCGAGGGCGCGTACGTCAATCTGTATGTCTGCGACGGAATCGGCGATGGGAACAGCGATCCGAACGACGGCGACGGGTCGGGGCTGCTGTTCGAGCCCGACCGTCCCCACGAGCATATCTGCCCCACGGATGGCCGTATCTATCGCGGCTCGCCCTACAACGAGGCCTGGATTAGCTTGCATCACGACCTGAATGCCCGAAGAATCCGCGCCCTGGGCCGAGCCTACGCGGTCAACGGCGACGAACGGTATGCGCGGCGCATTGTCGAGACGCTCGACCGCTATGCGGATTTCTACCTGAGCATGCCCCTGCGCGATCCTTTCGGTGGGCAAGACGCCTCTTCGTCGCGCCTGACAGCGTTCACACTTTCCGAGGCGATGTGGCTGTTGACGGTGCTGGAAGGGCTGGGGCCGGTCTGGGGCTCCGCGAGCCTGAACGAGGAATCCCGCGTCAATATCGAACAAAACCTCCTGCTGCCGATCGCCGAGAATCTCACACACTACGATGTTGGATTCACCAACATTCAGGGCTGGCAAACGGGCCTGTACGGCCTCGTAGGCCTACTCCTAGATCGTCCCTCCATGATCGAGGAAGCGCTGACCGGCCGCCGGGGATTGGAGGGTTTGCTGTCGGAAGGATTGCTGCCGGACGGGGTCTGGTTCGAAGGGTCGCCGACGTATCATTTTTTCGGATTGCGGCCGCTGTCGCTGTTCGCGTACGCCGCCGAGCGCCAAGGCTACGCGGAGTGGGACGAGCGTGTGGACCTGGCCTTCTTCGGCCCCTTGGGGTTCCTGCAGCCGGATAATACGTTTCCGCGATTCAACGACAGCAGCCGGGGGTCGCTCAGGCGCGATGCGGATCTCTATGAGCTGGCCGCGGGACGTTCGGACGATCCCGGCTACGACGCCGTGCTGTCGCGTCTCTACGATTACGAGCGCATCGCCAGAAACCATCCCTGGACTTTGCTCTTCGGCGGGCCGCGCCGAACGGATATCCCGCCGCCGATCCAAGCGTCGGAGGATCTGCCGTATCTGGGAACCGTGATCCTGCGGGACGGCCTCGCGGCGGGCGTGTTTATGGACTACGGACCCCAAGGCGGGGTGCACGGCCACGACGATAAACTGAACATCGTTCTCTACGCAGAGGACCGGGAGCTGCTGACCGACCTGGGATTCACCTCTTCGTTTCGTGGCAGCCTCGGCACTTGGAACCGGCGGACCCTGTCGCATAACACGGTGCTCAGCGGCGAGAGCAATCAGTCCAGCGCCGGTGTGGAGAACCAAGCGCTCGCCTTCTTCGAGCCGGGCTGGCTTCCCACAAGTCGCCTGCAGATCGCCAAGGATAAATCCTTGACGGGGATCTATACCGATGGCGCTTCAGTGGAGCGTACCCTGATTCGCGTGGAGGACGATTACTGGCTGGTCGTGGACGATGTTCGGGACGGGCGCGCGCCCATCGACCAGGTCTGGCATCCGGGCGGGTTCCTGCGCCTCGAAGAGCCCGAAGCGTTCGAAGAGCGTGCCGCGCCGACGAGTTGGGAGCGGATCACGTGGGGCTACCAACTGCTACGCCCCCCAAGGCGATTATTAGACAGGAATGGGTATCTCCCTACACCTCAAGGGTTTCCGACGACAGAGAGCCTTCTTTCGCCGATTCGAATACGCTCAGAAACCGACCTGGGGCTCAGCGACACCTGCGACGATCTATGGCCCTGGAGCGGCCCGTTGAGCCTGTCCGATACGCGGGCCGAAGGTGAGCACGCACTGCGATGGACGGTGGTCCCGCGAGTTGATTCCTCAATCGGTAAAGACCTGACTCATAACAACTTCAGTACATTTACCTCAGATCGGCTGGAGTTCGATCTGCGTTTCGAGGGAGAAGGAAAGCCATCTAGTTTGGGACTGTTTCTGCAAGATCGAACTCGGAACGCGTACTGGGACCTGCGGGAGGTTCTTGTCGAGGGAGAATGGGTTCACGCGGTCCTGAATCTGGAAGAGCCGGACGCGGTCTTCGAACCAAGCGACCGTCGCCAACGGTTGACGTTCCAACACCGGGGCCCGGACGAAGGCGAAGGGGTCGCCAGCATCTTCATCGACAACCTGAGGGAAAGCGACCGTGGGCTTGCGGGAGTCCCCACTCCCATCGGGCTGGCGATCACACCGGACACGAGCGAACCTCGTCAAGTAATCTTAGCTGACGGTCCCGGTGAAGGCGCGGGGCGAGATATCCCCACGGTCATCGTGCGGACGGATCGGACCGAGACACGCCTGGTGACGTTGTTGGAGAGCTACAGTGGAACACCCGGCTGGCGGCTAACTGAATCGGATGGCCAATCGGTACGTATCGAAAGTGACGCGGTTTTGGATGAGTGGTGGCTTGGGGATCTGGGCTGGGCGTGGAGCCGGAGCGGTCTCGCCTCCGGCGACGGCGGTTTCGGAGACGAGGCGTTCACGGTGGAGACGATCGACATCCTGGAGTTTCAAGCCACATTCGGAAGGATCGATTCGGAGCGCCCGCTGACCCTCTACGCTGAAGCCGTCCGCACCGTTGACGGGCTCGATATCCAGTACTGGACACGTGAACCGGACGACCGTTTCAACTTGATCCTGCCGCCGTTGGAGGGTGACTCCGGGGGAGGTTACCAGGTGGAACTCAGCGGCGTGGGTGCGGTCGACTGGGAGGTTCTGGCGGATGGACATCTACACATCCTCAATCTCCCCGGGCCGGATCTTCCCGGGGGCGCGAGAATCCTGAATGTGATTTCAAACACCGCTGTGCCCGTGACCAATTGGCCTTGGCACCGTTAGCGATGCTAGATTCAGTTTTACTCAGAAGTACGTTCCCGTTGGAGGATAGATCTCTTTGAGTGGGCTTCCCGTTCAACCCCCTCCCAACCTCCCCCAGTCTTTGGGGAGGAGGATCCA
>CAYTDF010000240.1:0-7511 GCA_964436365.1 uncultured bacterium
CCCGAAGCGCTTTCAGGAAATTCTCATCCTCTTTCGCACGGCGGTCGACCAGTAGCTCGCTCGGAGCCATTCGGCCGAGTTCGGCAAGAACCGCCTCCCACGCGCCGCCGCCGCTTTCGGCCATACCCCGGAACTCACCGGTTGTGATGTCGACATACGCAACGCCCCAGCCCTGAAGCCCCCCATCAAAGAGCGCGGCCAAGAAGTTGTTCTCCGAACCCTCCATGCCGTCGCTCTCGATGATTGTCCCCGGCGTGATGGTCCGTACCAGTTCGCGCTTGAGAACTCCCTTCGTCTCACCGGGCTTCTCTACCTGTTCACAGATCGCTACACGATATCCGGCGCGCGTCAGTTTGTAGATGTAGTTCTGGACGGCGTGATAGGGAACACCGGCCAGAGGGATGCCTTCACCTTTACTTTTCCCCCGTTTAGTCAGCGTGATATCGAGCACACGAGCGGCAACGACCGCGTCATCCATGAAGGTCTCATAGAAATCGCCGCAACGGAAAAACAGAATCGCGTCACCTGCCTGTTCCTTCAGGTGAACGTATTGCTGCATCATGGGGGTGTGATCGTCTGATTTGGATCGGCTCAACGTCTATTCCCACTCCGTCGCAAAGGTTCGCTCACTCCCAACGCTTACCGAGCGAACGTTGGGGGATGTGTCCCTCGAGAGCTTCCAGGACTTCCCGAGTCACAGCCGGATAGAGCGTGAGATGGGGAAGATCGGCAAGGTCGACCCACTGTGCGTCTCGAAGAACGTCGTCTTGACCGACGACAATTGTTCCTCCACGGTACATCCCCTGATAGTAGAGGTTGAGAACGTGACGATGTTCGTCCGGGGGGATGGATTCCGAGATAAAGAAGAGGTCGCCGACTTGGACTTCGAGCCCCGTCTCCTCCATCAACTCCCGCGCGCCACACTCGGCCACTGTCTCGCCGTACTCCAGCCCTCCACCCGGCAAGAGCCAATACCGTCGACCGTGTTTCTCATGCTGGACCAGAAGTATCTTGCCGTCACGTACAACCGTGAGCGCAACGCGAATTCGGATGTGTCTTTCGGTGGACATGCGTCGATCCTGGTAGGAGACTTCCAGTATCTCCAAAAGAGTCATTCCGGTTAATGGAGGCCATATGCCCAACTTCCGCAGGCACTTCGTGCGCTCTACCGGAAAATGCTTTCGAGAGACGCTTGGGTCTCCTTGGATTATGAACCGCGCTTCCAAGGACGGTTCGGAAGGTGAGTCTAACGGTTGCATCCGGTTCCCACAATCGTACGGGCCGTTCGTGTGCCGCTGGAGGATGCGGTACGATACCCTCAAGGAGAATGTGCCATGATGGAGTTTGAGGACGGCTGGCGACTTCTGTCTCGCCCTGGTGCGCCTCGTGCACGCCGCATGCCGTTGTATGGCTGGGCGGGATTGGTTGTCGTGCTCGTAGCTGAATACCTGCTCGCCTTCCGTGTCGAGCCCGTCTACACATGCACAACCCCGGTCATGTGGATCGGCTACATCGCCTTCATCGACGCGTGGACATTCAAACGCGCCGGTCGCTCACTGCTTCACCCTTCCGCGCTGAGAAGTACACGAGGCCGTTGGCTGATCTGGATTATGCTGCCCGCATCCGTGTTTTGGTGGCTGCTGTTCGAGTTCGTGAACTGCTATCTGGAGAACTGGCACTACATCGGAATCCCCGACAATCCTACCCGTTACGCTGGATACGTCATCTCCTTCGCGACCATCTTTCCCGGCATTCTGTGCACCGCCGAATGGCTACTGACGTTCGATCTTTTTCAAGATCAAGGCATGCCGGAGACGGACCGCAAAGGAAGTGTCCGGCTCACGAACGGCTTTCTGCTAGGATCGTCGATCTTGGCCTGGATGGCCGTGGCCGTTCCAATGCTGCTGCCTTGGCGCGAGGCTCGCTGGCACCTCTTCGCTCCGGTCTGGGTCGGCTACATTTTTTTGGCCGAACCGGTGCTTTACCGATATGGAGCGCCAAGCCTTTTCCGCGCGTGGGAGACTCGGCGGATACGCGCCATTTCCGCTTATCTGTTCGCAGGAGTCATCTGCGGACTGTTGTGGGAGTTCTGGAATTTTTGGGCTGGAGCCAAGTGGCTTTACACAGTCCCGTTCACCGAAACCGTTCGATACTTCGAAATGCCGGTTCTCGGATTCTTGGGATTCATCCCGTTCGCCTGGGAATGCTACACCCTCTTCTCACTTACGCTTCTTCTCTGTGGGGCGGTCCAGGGCCAATCCGGATCGGTAACGCGTGGGCGGCTGGTGGCCGTAGGTGTCGTCTCGGGCGTCTTGGCACTTTGTGTTCTGACCTACGCAATACAGCCGAAGCGCTACTTCCGCATCGATCGGGCTTTCTCACTCATGCCGGCTGAAGGCACGGTTCCATCGGAGTGGAGCGGGCCGATACAGGCCGTCGAAGAGGGGAGGGAAGCGCCGGAAACTCTCCTAGAGATGGAGTGGCATCCAGAGAACCATTTCACGAGTGACCTTTGTACCTTGGGCCAATGGTTGCGAAGCGACGATGCCACGAAACGCCGCGTGGCCAACCGAGTGCTCCGCGAACGGAGTGTGGCCGCCCGGTTCGCCTGGGCTAACCGGGGAATCCGATCCACTGAACGGGAAGAGAACTCACCCTAGGACAGCGTCGAAATGGTCGAGGAACTCGTCGCAAACCGCTTCGGTGTGCGCGAGGGAAAGGTACAGCTTCGTTCCCATCGGATTGAGGAAGACTCCCCGTTCGAAGAGCGCCAACATCATCGCCCGGCTCTTGACAGCGTCACCGGACTTCGTGTCGCGGTAGTTACGTACCGGATCGGCGCGGAAAACCACCTGAGCCAACGGGCCGTCACCAATGATCTGAGCGGTCTCTCCGTGCGCTTCCAACACACGGCGAAGCCCGGCACGGAAATACTCGCCCAAGCCGAAGAGGTGCTCGTAGGTCCCCGGTTGCCGGAAGACGGAGAGGGCCGCGAGACCCGCAGCCGTTGAGATCGGATTGCCGCCGAGAGTAGATGCCATCCAGACATACGTTTCACGTCCCAGCCGTTCCTCACGCACGAGTTCCATGATCTCGGCCCGACCGCCAAACGCCCCGATAGGATACCCTCCACCCAAGGCTTTCCCATACGCCACGAGATCGGGCACCACACCGTACGCCTCCTGTGCACCACCGTAGGCAAGCCGGAAACCGGTGACGACTTCGTCGTAGATCAACAACACGCCGTGCTTTTCAGTGATTTCACGGACCCCTTCCAGGAACCCTTCATTTGGAGGCAAACAACGATGCAACGGCTCCATGATGACCGCCGCCAAGTCGTCGGCATACTGTTCGATAATCGCCCGTGTGGTGTGTAGATCGTTGAAGGGTGCGACGAGTACATGATCCGCGACCATCTGATCGATCCCCGCACTGGAGGGTTCGGGCCGGGGGAAATCTAGCAGTTGGGTGGGAAAAAGGCTGGTCACACCAATCTCGTTGGCTCCGTGGTAAGCCCCCTCGAATTTGAGGATCTTGGAGCGGCCAGAAAAGGCGCGCGCGAGCCGCTGGCAGTACATGGTGGCCTCGGTTCCGGAGGCACAAAAGCGAAGACGTTCGCAGGCCGGACTCAGGCCCACGATTTCGTCAGCCAGGTCCAACGCGTTCCGAGTCACGTAAGCGAAGTTGGCTCCCAGAGGCGCTTGCCGGAGCACGGCTTCGGTCACGGCAGGGTTTGCGTGGCCCACCAGGGCCGATCCCCAGCCCATCGAGAAATCGATGTAGCGTTTTCCTGTGGAGTCCCAGAGTTCGCAGCCCGCACCGCGATCGATCACCATGGTCAGTTCGGGTGTCAGGTTGAACTCGCCGTTCGAGCCACCCGGAAAGATGGAGAGAGAGCGTTTCACGTCGGGGTTGAGGGTGGGCAACGTCATCGAGCCTCCTGAAGAATGGCAGACCGCGAGAATACAAGCGGCACACTCGTGGGAGAACGGTGAGGCGCTAGAGACTGGCGGTTGCCAGAATCTGCAATCTTGTCACGTAGGTCACCGCCGCTATGCACCCGAGGAGACTGTATCATCGGTAACTTCGAAGTTGTCGAAAAGGTTGGCACGGCCAGCAGCGTTGAACAGGCCGACCGCGGTAATCGAGGTGTTGTATCTGAGCGTAGCCGTGGTCACCCACTCATGCCCCAAGAAGCAGCTCAAGGTCCCCCTGCGCAGGCTCGCGCGAAGTGTGAAACCGCGCCGCTTGGTCTCTATCCGCTTTTCGCAGAGAGTGACGCTCGCCTCGCTGCCCACCTGCTCCACGGTGGCGACGACCTCGAAGCCCAAGGTTGATACTAGGAACCGATAGCGATCTCCCGTCGTACGGTCCCGAAAGAAAAGACCGCCGCCCGCCTCGATCTTGGTTTGGTCCAGAAAAAGGTCGCAGGATACCGTCCAAGCATCGGTTTCGACGGACGTCCACAGCGAGGCATCCGAATCCGCGGCTACCGGCTTGGCCATGGCCAACGTGACATTCCACTCTCCATCGGTCCCGTACCCTAGGCCGATCTCCGGCTCGCCAAGCGGGCCATCGGGACGGTTGAATGTGTCCAAAAGCAATCGCCCACCGGTCTGGATGGGAAACGCGCCCAAGGGGGATTTTTCCGAAAACAGAAGGTTGAAGGCCAGCCGTTTGAAATGATGGAATCCGGTGGGTGCGCTCTCCTCGAACGCCCGCCCGGATTCCAGAAAACCGTCGTGCACACATGACCGAATGCGCGATTCGTACCGCTCGCCTTTACGATAGCCGGTTAGATCGGCCAACGCGGGGAGAACGCCACCCCATGTGGCGGGTTCGCCAGGAACGAGCCGTAGGGGCTTGACGACGCGGTTGAATTCTTTCTCAGAAAGCGGTTCATCCGCGTATCGTAGGAACAGATTGTCAAGGCATTCCAACGCCTGTGTGTTGGTGAAATGGGTCTCATCGATCCATTGCCCCTGGGCGTTGCGCAAGGGAGCACCTCGTGTGCCGAGCATCTGGTCGACCGTGTGCCCCCACGCGCCAGGCATCGCGTCATCGAAATAGACGATGGAATGGCCGGAACGAGCCAATCCCAACAGTTGGACCGCCGTCACATCCACATCGTGCGCCGGGATCCCGCTCCGCAACGCCGTGTACGCGGCCAACGCACATCCTTCACCGATCTGAAATCGTCCCGGTTCCATGCGGGGAAAAGCTGCATAGGCTTGGTGTGTGTAGGCTCCGGCTGAAGCCACATAGAGCCCCGTCACTTCGCTCGACCTGGGAATGCAAACATCGAACGGTATGCAGCACACCCCAAACGTCGGATTGACGAAGCGTGGAACTTGCATGCCTTCCGGTCCCGAACCCTCGACGAAACGATTCGTTGTGCCGTGAATGTCGATGTTCATGGCATTGAAGTAGAAACTCCGGTTACTCCAGTAGTTCTTCTGAAACAGTTCCGGCGTGCCTTGATCCTCCATAAAGCGGCCACCGAAGACGCGATCGTTCACCATACGCCGTCCTTCGCGCATATAGATCAGCGCGGGAAGAGGCGCCTCGCCCGCGCGAGTCGATGTCCCGAAATCCGCGAGCGTGTACTTGGGCGGTACACCTTCGCGAAAGCTCTTCGCGGACAATCCCCAGTGTGTGTGGACAAGTTCGTGTTGAGCGTAGTAGAGGATCCCCAACAGGCGGCCGATATGCTTCCGTTCGTTGGTCTCACGATCGGCGATCTTCATCGATTCCAACACATGCCGCCCGTCCGGCATACGCCAACCTTCGATATACGAAGACCATCGATCCATGCTAAAACGGTAATGCCGTTCGCCAAGAGAAACGCCGCCGATACCTTTGACCCATTCGAAATCTTCGCGGCGGTACCCCGCAGGCGGTCGGGTCAACAGCCAAGGATTATCGGGGGACTTGGTTTCGCGCCTCTCGAGAACCAGCAGTCCGCTCCAGCCCATGGTCCGTGGCACTTCATCGGCCTGAAAGGTCGAAGCCGGTAGAAGTTCGCCTCCAGCGAGACTTCCGCGCTCGGGCGTGTAGATTTCGCCCGCCGAGTATTCTCGATCGCGCGTCGGGTCCTCAGAACGCTGCTTGCCCTCACGTTTGAGGGTCATGGTCACACCCGCGAGATACGCGACATCGCCTTCGATCTCCGCGTCGATTGTTATCCTCGGATGGACACGGATGCTCCTGTCGGCATCTTTCCGGTGTTGGAACGTCACGGCTGCCAGCCGTCGTCCCTCCTTCTGAGCGGAAACCGGATAATGGTCTGCGACGATGGTGACATTGGGAAGCTTTTCAAACTCTCGTCGAAAATAGCGGAAGATGTCGTGAGGAGGAGCCACGTACTTCGTCTCCTCAATCTGAACTCCGGTCGCAACTCGTCCCAGCAGATCCATTTCCTGGGCGAATCCGCCGATGCATCGCACGTCCATATCACTGTCGGGGTTGAGTCCGTTGGCCTGAAGTCCGCCCAGTTCACGGGACGAACGCATGACAAGCACGGTCTTGACTCCAAGACGTCCTGCGGTGAGCGCCGCTACAGTCCCCGCCGAACTTGCACCGACCACCAGGAGTTCACAAGAATATGTGGATTGCTTTGCCTCAAACGGGCGCCCCTCTTCAATCTGTTCGACACCGTGGGTGACGGCCGCGTATCCCACAGAGGTTCCCAACACCGACGCTGAAGCCGCGTTACGTAGAAATTCCCTTCGATCCATTCTCTCGCCTCGATATGCAGCGCTACGGCCCGAAACGCATGATGTCTCCATTGCTACTCAGACCATTCGAGGAATTGTAGATGACATAAGACCGACCGGCGGAGGACTCGTAGTTCCCATCCACCCCCGCTCCCAACAACGCCCACCGGTTCCGGCGAACCTTCTCCCATGGCATGAGATCGTAGTAGGTGCTGCCTGTCTTGAACCCGTCGGTTTGAGCCGGATCTTGGAAGGGATAGAGATTCCCCCACGCACCGGTCCCTTCGACAATCTTGTACATCGGGTCTCGAACCACAGTGTTCATATACGCGACTGGCGTCGTCAAGCGAATGTAGAACTCAAGCCGACTGTTCACCGAGAGTTGGCCACGCGCCGGATAGGCGTTGTTGTCCATTCGATAGGACTCAACTGCGGTAGCAATGGCCCGATGGTCGGACTCGGTACGTGCCACTTTCGCACGGGTTTGCGCGTTCAAGAAGTTCGGGACGGCAATCGCCGCAAGTATGCCGATGATGGCCACAACAATCAGAAGCTCGATCAGAGTAAAAGCACGCACGCGCGCGGTGCGAGAAATGCAAATTGATTTGGATGTTATGTGCATGAAGTCCGTGAATTGAGTACTGATGGGGATCGGTCAAGCAAAACAGGTTAGGAACTATCGCTCGTTCCACCGCTGGACCGTAGATAGATCTCGCCGACACTGACCAATCCGTTGGACGAATTGAGTCAATCCCATTTCTAGTTGATTTTAGGCGGCTCCTTCTGTCTTCATTT
>CAYTDF010000241.1:0-7497 GCA_964436365.1 uncultured bacterium
CGCTCTATCACTACGGTCAGGTTTATCAGGGCACACTGGAAGCCTGGACGCTCGCGCTCACGTTCTCCTGGGCGGGGGTATCGGCGGCGGCGCTGAAGTGGCACGCATTCTTGTGGTATCTGGCGGGTGTGGTCCCGCTGCTTTGGCTGGCCGGGAAAGCGCTACGACTGGGTGCGCTGTCGATGCTGGGCGCGTATCTCGCAGTCTCCCCGCAACTCTTGAGTTGGATATCCACCAAAGGCTGGTTCGGTTACACCTCCACGTGGGCGATGGGGATGGCGATTCTCTATTTGGCGTACTCCATTGGGAAAGAACCGGGCGGGCGCACCTGGCGTTGGATCGTGCTGGGGGTGCTGAGCGGCTTGAGCTTTTATCTGTTGCCGCTGGTCGTTCCCTTCACGATCGTGGCCGGAGTGCTGGTGCTCCGAATGGCGTGGCGAACGCTTCTTGGGTGTGCGGGCCTGTGTGTGTTGGGAGGCGCGTTTTTGGGGTTGACGCCGATGATACTGTTCGACTTGGCCACCGGCGGTTCGGCGACGGCCTTCGCGACCGCTGGCCGAGAGTTGGGCCCCGCTCGGTTTATCGGGGAGCGGGCGTTCCTGGACCGTTTCTTGGGGGAATGTCTTCCCGTCTTGTTGGGCACCCGGCCCGTACATGAGGACCTCGTCGAGCACGTGCCCATGATGCTGGCCTGGATCGTCTACATTTTGGCTGTCCTGGGGCTCGGCGTCTCTCTGCCACGGTTTTGGAGTGACGCGAAACGTTTCGCGCGGGGAGAGGAAGCGACCGTTCCCTTTCTGTTCGCGCTCCTGGCGGGCGTCTCCATTCTGGTGGGGGTTTCGGGACCCTTCGGCATCTGGCCGTGGTACTTCTTGGCGGTCTATCCGCTGGTGCCGTTTGTGCTGTATGAGGGTATTCGGTTTGTCGGACGGCGCGCCCCCATCGCCGCTCCGCTCCTGGTGCTCTGTCTCTTCTTTGTGAACGCATACGGAACACTGAGCGTGGCCGAGGCCATGCATCATCCCACAAGCCTGATCAAGGACGGTCTGCTACCGGCGGGCGATCACACGGCGCTGCTGCACGAGCTGGAGGCCCGGGATATTCACGCCGTCATCTGCGATCAGGGGATGGATATCGCTCAGGACGGTGGGCGGGACTGGCTCGGAGAACGGATTACCTTCGAGAGCCGGGGCGACGCGACGGGTATAGACGTATTTTCACGTCGTCATTCGCACCTGGCCGCGCGCTTGCACGATACACCCCGTGTGGCGTATCTCTTCCACAAGAATTTCATCTGGTGGGATACCAACACCGTGTCGCCCGGGGTGCCGATGCCCACGCCGATGACGTTCTCACGGCTCTGCAAACTGTTCGGTCCGGAGTTCGCCGACTACGAACGTGTCGATGTCGACCCCTACGTTCTTTTCGTGTCGCGGGCAGGCAGTTTGGCGGAGTTGAAACCGTTCGTCGTTCCACGTGTTTTTCCGGGGTTCTTCCCCGAACGGCTTCTGGATGGTGAGATCGGTTCACGGGCTCTCGGCCCGAGTTATTGGGCCAGCGGGCGCGGCCCAGGCGAGGATGGTCAGCAGGTGGGGGATTGGGTGCAGTTCGACCTGCGGGAAAAGCGCCCGGTAAAAGGACTGGTTCTGTACCACGGCATCAAGGCCGCGGATCGTTCGGGCGCGGCCCGAGTCGAGGTTTCACAGGATGGCGAGAACTGGTACGCGGCGGGACCCCTGGAGTGGTTTGCAAACCCCAACGCCTCTCGTTGGCTCGCCCAGCAACCGGTGGAGGCTCGGTACATTCGGGCGATACTCGAAGAGAACCGCCCAAACTGGTGGACGATCTACGAGGCCTGGGTGTTATAGTGGGGATGCCGTTACGGACGTATCCAGACGATGTCGCCCACGCTGTCGGTGCCGTTGCTGGCCATGTAGTAGATGAATCCGTTGATGCCACTCCCGGAGATGCCGAAATCCAAACGTCTGTTGGGACCGATACTCCAGAGTTCGTACGAATGCGGTTTTCCCGCCAGGGCACGCTTCACATCGGCGGGGTTGTTGGGCACGCGGGAGGTCGGATCGTGCATGATCTTTCCATCCGGATGGAAGACCGGCTCCCGGTGGTATTGCCCAAAACAGAGATTCCAGGCGCGTTGCCCGTTATCCTGTGGATTTCCCCGGCTTTGAAAAATATCCTGAGGCATGGAGCCCAGGTACGCGACAGGCGTGCTCAAAAACTTGTTTTGCCACTCGGTGTGGAAGTGAGGCGGATAGGAGCCGCAGTCGAGCCGGTACATCTCCTGCGCGACGACGAAGTTACGCATCTCGCCCTCGGTTTTCGCCACCTTGGAGCGGATCTGGGCGTTGAGGAAGTTGGGCACGGCGATGGCCGCAAGAATGCCGATAATAGCGACGACGATCAGCAGTTCGATGAGCGTGAACGCATTCCGCTTGGTCAAACGAAGGGGCATCTCTCTCTCCAAAGAAGGTTTACGGACGTATCCAGACGATGTCGCCCACGCTGTCGGTACCGTTGCTGGGCATATAATAAATGAAGCCGGTTATCCCACTCCCCGAAATGCCGAAATCCAGCCGTTTGTTGGGGCCGATGCTCCAGAGTTCGTAGGAATGCGGTTTCCCGGAGTAGCCTCGTTTGGCATCCTCGGGATTGTTGGGGACGCGCAGATTTGGATCCAGCCACAGCGATCCATCCGGATGCCAGATTCGTTCCCGATGGTACTCGCCGTACGAGAGATACCAGGCGCGCCCACCCGGCGTGTCGAAGGGGTTCCCGCGGGACTGGAAGATGTCCATCGGCATGGAGCCGACATAGGCGATGGGGGTGGTCAGGTATTTATTCTGATCGGGGGTGTGGAAGTGGGGAGGATAGTCCGCGTTGTCGAGCCGATACATCTCTTGCGAGGTTACAAAACTCTGCATCTCGGCTTCGGTCTTGGCGACTTTGGCTCGGATCTGGGCGTTGAGGAAGTTGGGCACGGCGATGGCCGCAAGAATGCCGATGATGGCGACGACGATTAGCAGTTCAATGAGCGTGAACGCGCGTGTTGACGTGCAACGGCTGAAACGGAAGAACATTCGAACTCTCCTCAGTGCGTATTGAGACGGCGACGATCTTACCACAGTGTGCGATTGGAGACGAATGATTTGGCGTACATCCGTGTCCCTGGGTGTACACTCTGCGCCGGTCCCCGGCCGCTAGTCGGGGATGGTCACGAGGCTCCAGACGGCCGAGGTCACGGTGAGAAGCATGAAGACCGGGATTCCATCCTTTGCGAAAATGGAGGCGAGTAGAATCCCCATCAGCGAACAGCTGAATCCAGCCATCTGGATGCGTCCCAACAGTGGGTAGCCCCGCCGCATTTGAGCCAGACCGGGGATCACGAAATCCATGGGATCGATGATCTGTCGTGGGGTATGCTTCCGGCGCGCATGGCTCACCATTGTCTCCACCTCGTCGGCATTCAGTTCCTTTCCGGGAAGAACTTCGGGGGCGGTATCCGTGCGCGGAGGATCCGGGGCGATCTCTTCTTCCAGCGCCTCCGATTTCAGTAGCGCGTCCAGGTCCTCCAGCGGATCGAGTTCCTCGATCTCCTCTTCGGCGACGTCGATGGGTTGGTCGTCTTCATCGTCGACGAAGCGCATGTCATCGATCTGTTCGAGATAGCCGACGAGGGCTTTCACGTCGATCTCGCGCAATGCCATTCGTTCCCCGTAGTTAATACGGAGTTGGGCCATGCTGTCGCCTCGGGCCAGCTTGGGTTGCACCTGGCGCAGGAAATCCTTGAGGCTCAGATCCATCGGCGGGGTCTCTTGCTTCCTGGTGACATCCCGTCCTAACGAGGAGCAGAGAAGGCAAGCGAGCCTGCCCAGCTGCACCGTATTGCTCAGTTTCTCCGTGCAATCTTCGGCCAGATGGTAACGGCAGGCATCCTCAAACTCGCCCTCCAAGCCCCAGGCGTTCACGGCTACGGCACCGATCTCGCCGTGATCGGTTCGCATCGCCAGACGTTCGACGACATGAAGTTTTTCCCGGATACTGGCGCGCCGAGCGAGGACGCACTCGTACAGTTCGGGGAGGCTCTGCCAGAGAACCAGGACGCCGATTTTCTGGAGTAACGTCACCGCATAGACCTTGTTCGGATCGCAGCGAGCGTTGGGGAACTCCTCCGCCAACAGTTTGGCGGTCGCCGCGCAGAGCAAGACGTGACGCAGATAGTGTCCCGCGTCGAGTTTTTCGGAACGTTCGGGCCGGAACTTCTTCGCGAAGAGCAGGAAGGCCAGTGCCAGCGTTATGTCGATCCCCCGGGGCACGGAAACCAAAGCCAGCGCCCGTGTGACCGTGTCGACCTCCGCGCGGTCGCGGAGCTCCACTTCGTTCATGTACCTGATGAGGACTTGGCTGAGCCGCTCGTCGGGCTCGATGCACTCGGCGGCCCTCTTCCAGCCCATGTCGTCTGTGGTGTCGAGCGTGAGAAGTTTGGCCAATACGGGCGGCAACTCTTTCAATTTGGCCAGCACAACCGCTTTAATCTCGTCTGAAGCGGCCAGCGACTTGAAAACAGGCCCCCCCCCCAGCGAAGGGGCGCAGCAATGACGAGTCCGAGAGGCGGTCCCTCACCTCGTCGACTTCGATCTGATCCAGAGCGGAGCGCTGAACGGCCCGCTCCGTCCCACTCGGTTGGTGGGGCCCACCGGGATGATGGGGGTCGCCAGAACTCTTCGATTTCGAACCCGCGCCAAACGGCGTGGATGAAGGATTGTTTCGGTTGGATTCCATATCGATGGTTAGTATATCGACAGGGACCGTGAAAAGCCCACAGTTGTGTGGGGTGTTTTTCCCGAGCGCCGGATCCACTGTAGGACGTGTCTAGAAACCATGACTGAACAACAGACGAAGCACAAATCGGGGTATGTCGCGCTCGTCGGCCGCCCCAACGCGGGCAAATCGACGCTGCTCAACGCGATTCTCGACCAACATCTGTCGATTGTGACGCCCCGTCCGCAAACCACCCGGCACCGCATTCTGGGTATTTACGACCAGCCGGATTGTCAGATCTTGTTTGTCGATACACCCGGTCTGATCGAGCCTCGGGACGCCATGCACGAGTTCATGACCGGCGAGGCCCGGCGGGCGATCGAGGACGCCGATGTGACGGTCTTGCTCGTCGATGGCATCAAGGGCATCGGCGCCCGGGAGCGGCTCACGCTGGAAGGTCCCCTCGCGGAGATCGAGGGAGAGCGGCTTCTGATCCTTTGCAACAAGATGGATCGTGTGCCCCCGCCCGATGTGTTGAAGCTGCAGGAGGGGCTCGGCCATCTGTCCCTCAAGGAAGGTGCGGAGGTTCTTTTCGCTTCGGCGTTGCGGCGTACCGGGTTGGACGATCTGATGGCGGCCATCGTCAAGCGTCTCTCCGAAGGGCCAAAGTATTACGGCGGCGCGACCCTGCCTGGGGAAGAGGATCAGCCTGTCCAACTGACCGATCGGAGCGAACGCTTCATGGCCTCGGAGATGATCCGCGAACAGGCGTATAAGAAACTACGCGACGAGGTTCCGCATGAGATGGCTGTGGCCATCAAGAGTATGAAAGATCACCCCAAGCAAAAGAAGGTCCTGATCGAGGCGGAAATCGTTGTCGAACGAGTCTCCCAACGTGGGATTCTGATCGGAAAGAAGGGCCTTCGGCTGAAAGAGATCGGTCAGGAGGCGCGTCAGACGATCGAAGAGATGCTCGGCCGCCCGGTCTATCTGTCTCTGTGGGTCACGGTCTCTCCCGGCTGGCGTAAGAATCCCCGTCGCCTCAAAGAACTCGGCTACGACCCGGGAACGGTATTTTAGTGGAACTCCCCAACGTTATCCGCAACTGAAAAACGCTGCGCGCCCGATTTTCGCGCCATCAGACATCTTCCCCGGCTAGTATTCCGTCCGAAATTGAGATTTCGGCGCCGAAAGATGGATAAACGTCACCGTATCGGTTGCGTTGTGGCACACATATAAATAATAATAATATAGACAGAGCGGTCTACAGACCGCGTTCTTGAATCGAGTGTGTCGGCCGTTCCCGTTGCGAAGTAAGGGGACGAGGCGAGGTGAAGTCTATGGTCTCTAAGAAAACGTTGGGAAGAGAGCTGCTCAATTGCTTTCTGTTGATTCTCGCCGTTTTTTCATTTGGTGTGTTTGGCTTTTGGGCCTTGGGTGACCCGCAGCCGACCTGGTTCGATGCGGCGCTGATGGCGGTGATCACAATCAGTACTGTGGGGTTTGGAGAGGTCGTTCTGCTGAATTCCACCGCGATCAAAATCTTTTGTATGGTCTACATGCTTGCGGGCATGGCCACCCTTTGGTATGCGGTGTTCGCGATGGCCGTGGCTGTTTTCCGAAGTCAGGTTCCGGAGTGAAGTCATATCCGCGGTATCGATTCGCGGCGTTTGTTGAGTGATTGTGTTTTTGAATCGTGTGTGTTGGCCGTTCCCGTGACGAAGTGAGGGGACGAGATGAAGTAAGGTGTACGGACTCGACTGGGATGGTTGGAAGACAGCTGCTCGATAGTTTTCTGTTGCTCGTCACCGTTTTTGCAATCGGTGTGATTGGGTTTTGGAGTTTGGGCGATCCCACACCGTCTTGGCTCGACGCGGCACTGATGGCGGTGATCACGATCAGTACCGTCGGATTTGGCGAGGTCGTCGAGCTGAATTCCACAAATATCAAGATTTTTTGTATGGTTTACATGCTTGCAGGCATGGGCATCCTGTTATATGTGGTGTCGGTAATCACGGGGTTTATTGTGGAAGGTGAGGCGTTACGGCTGTATCACCGGAGGTGGGCGATGAAGATGGCGGCGAAGTTGACGGGATATTACATTTTGTGTGGGTCCGGACGGCAAGGGCGAGTGATTGCGAACGAGTTTAGCCGTACGCAGCGGGAATTCGTGATCGTTGAGTCCAGCGAGGCCACGGCGCGGGAACTTCGCCGCGAGTATCCGAAGGTTCCGATTATCCAAGGTGACGCCAGTGACGAGGATGCGCTTATGATTGCGGGGCTCGAGCGCGCGGCGGGATTGGTCTGCTGTTTGGCCGACGACCGCGACAACCTACTTCTGGTGGTGACCGCGAAACAGATACGGCCGGACATCAAAATCGTCTGCCGGGCAATGGAAGTGCAAGATATCAAGAAGCTGAACCGGGCGGATGCGGATGTGGTTGTCTCTCCGACGTTGATCGGGGGGATGCGTATGGCTTCGGAGATGATGCGCCCGGCCGTGACTTCGTTTTTGGACAAGATGTTGCGGCACAAGGGGTCGGAGGTCCGTGTGGAAGAGGTGACGGTGCCCGAGCAATCGAGTAAGGCGGGCCGGACGTTGGCCGAATTCGATGTGACCCACAGTGCCGGTATGGTTGTGGTGGCGATTCAGAAGGCCGGTACGGAGTCAATCCCATTTCTAGTTGATTTTAGGCGGCTCCTTCTGTCTTCATTTCA
>CAYTDF010000242.1:0-7468 GCA_964436365.1 uncultured bacterium
ATACCGGCTCGACGCGCAACATCAGGACCCCCACGCAGTCCGGTTCTTCTGCCGGTGGTTGCCGGGGCTACGGCGAGCCTTCCTGGATAAGATTTGAATCCAACTTGGGCAGCGTGTAGCTGCCTATCTCTCTCAAAACTCATGACCGATTGAAAGACGCCAACGCCCGGGCACCGTAGGTCAGCTACCGGGATGCACATTGCCGAGGGCGACACTTTGCTTGAGCGCACGAGCGGGGAAAATGTCAGGGAAACGCTCTCTACTTTGAAAACAAACCAATAACGGACTTCGGCAGACGTTTGACTTCCAAGGGAACCGAACGCGGTACCCGCAACGATATCGCTCCTCCACGGTCGGTACACCTTCCGGCTCACCTTTCTGGGGGATTGTTGAGGCACCATAGTGGGAGATTTGAGATGACGATGCGATACAGTACAAGAAGAGTGAATTCCGGTTACGACGGTTGTATCCGAGCCACGGTGACGATTCTGGCGCTCGTCTGCGTGAGTTCAGCCTTTGCCCAGACGGCCACGATAACAGCTGTCTCACCGGATTCGGCGGAGCAAGGAACTGATGGCTTGCTGGTGAGTTTTACGTTGGGTAGTAATCCACCCCCTCCGCCAACGGACGCGCCTCTGCTGCAAGCGAACCTCGGCACCCTCGCCGGGAGTTCGCTGACGCGCGCCGGTCAATACGAGGTCACCGCCATCTTCAGCATTCCCGCTTCAGAATCCGTGGGGAGCAAAGACGCGACGGTGACGTTTGGCGGCCCCAACGGCGATGTGCTCTTCTCCAAGTCCGGTGGTTTCAGTGTTACCGCTCAGCCCGGTGGACCGCCGACGATGACTCAGCATCCCCAGACTCGCTATGTCGTTACCGGCGGCACGGTTACCTTCACGGTGACTGCCGTGGGCACGACTCCGCTCAATTACCAGTGGCAGAGAGACGGGGGCGGTCTTCCGGGCGGAAACCAGTCTTCCTATACGATTTCGTCGGTTTCGGACAACGACGCGGGAAACTACAGTTGTATCGTGACGAACGCCAACGGCAGCGCCATCTCAAATGAGGCGACGTTAGTTGTGGTCGAGGGAAGTGCGAACTCCTATCCCATCGTCGATACGAACCAGACTGTCTTCTACAACAACTCCACAACCATCGCGGCACCCTCCGAAGGAGGAGCCTTCTTTGGGCAGGACGCGCACTATGTGGGCAACCCGCCAAGCTACACGCTCAGCGGAGACGGTCTGACCGTCCTCGATTGGGTTACCGGTCTGACATGGCAGCGGAGCCCGGACCACAATGGCGATGGCGCAATCGACAGCACGGACAAGCTGAGTTGGCCGAACGCGCTCGACTATCCGGCAACGTTGAATGCTGAGAACTTCGGTGGGTATAACGACTGGCGGCTGCCAACGATCAAGGAACTCTATTCGTTGATCATCTTCAGCGGGAGCGATCCTAGCGGCGTGGAGGGTGACGATACCTCCGGTCTGGTGCCGTTCATCGATACGGACTACTTCGATTTCGCGTATGGCGATACGGCCGCTGGCGAGCGGATTATCGACTCGCAATACTGGTCGAGCAATGCCTATGTGTGGACGACCATGAACGGCGATCACACCGTATTCGGCGTGAACTTCGCCGATGGGCGGATCAAAGGTTATGGAACTTCCCTGCATGGTACCGACAAGACGGCGTTTGTGATCTTCGTTCGCGGCGCTCCAGAATACGGCATCAACAGTCTCGCGGATAACGGCGACGGAACGATCATCGATCGGGCCACCGGTCTGATGTGGATGCAAAACGACAGCGGTATTGGCCTTAACTGGCAGGATGCGCTCGCCCACGCCGAAGAGACGAGTTTCGCCGATCACGACGACTGGCGGTTGCCGAATGTCAAAGAACTGCAGAGTCTTGTGGATTATACTCGCTCGCCCGATACGAGCGGTTCCGCGGCCATCGACCCGCTGTTCAACGCGACATCGTTCGTCAATGAAGCGGGTGAAACGGACTATCCCTGTCTGTGGAGTGGGACGACGCATGCGAATTCTAACGGCATGGGCACGGGAGGAGCCTACGTCGCCTTTGGCCGAGCGATGGGCAACATGAACGGCACGTGGCTGGATGTGCATGGAGCCGGGGCTCAGCGTAGCGACCCTAAGAGCGGCGACCCCGCCGAATACCCCACCGGCCATGGCCCTCAGGGCGATGCGATTCGAATCTACAATCACGTGCGCTTGGTGCGCAACGCCGACACCGCGCCCCCGACCGGTGTTTCTCATTGGAATCTTCACTGATACCGCGCAGGACGCGAATGGCGACAACATTCGAGAAACGTTCTAGACTATCAAGAGCAGGCTCAAGCCAACACAAGATTCGGGGAATAGCCAAGAATGAACGATAAGAACGATATCCGGAAAACATCTCCATTGAACGAGGCTGTAGACCGTCGCGGATTTATACGCAACACAGCGATTGCGGGCGGCGGTCTGGCTCTGGGATTGAGTCAGACTCCGACAGCGGAGTGCGCCGCCGACGCTCTACCGATGCGTGTGCTCGGCCGCACGGGCGAAAAAGTCTCTGTGCTCGGTTTGGGTACCGCGCCGATCGGTGAGGGGCCGGTCGATGTCCCGGAAGCCACCAGGATTTTCGGCGCGGTCATGGATCTCGGTGTCAACTACATCGATACCGCGTATATTTACGGCAACGCCGAGGAGGCGCTGGGTAACCTGGTCCCGCAACGCCGGGACAAGCTCTTCTTGGTAACCAAAGTTTGGACCGACTCCGCCGAGGGCGCGGAGAAACATCTCAGTACGTCGTTGAAACGCCTCAAGACCGACCATGTCGATCTGGTCCACATCCACCATATCGGCGGCAAGAATATCGACAAGGTACTTGCCGAAGATGGCGTCTTGAATTATCTCCTAAAACAGCAGAAGGCGGGCAAACTGCGCTATATCGGTCTCTCCGGCCATGCCGGGTCTTCACGGTTCTTGCGGATGCTCGAGACCGGCAAGATCGATGTGATCATGCCCGTACTAAACTATGCAGACCGAAATATCTATGATTTCGAAAGCAAAGTCCTGCCGGTCGCCCGCAAAATGAATGTCGGCGTCGCGGCGATGAAGGTTTACGCCGGGATCAAAGGCGGTTTCCCCAACCACAAGAAAGGCTTTGTCGGTTGCATTACCGATCCGGGCAGACTTCAGCAGGCGTTGGCGTACGCGCTCGATCTGGAGGGCGTCAGTGTGGCGGTCGTCGGACCTTATACCTTGCGGCAGGCCATTCAGAACGTCGAGTTCGCTCGCCGGTACAAACCACTGACCGAGACCGAACGCGCTTCGCTCTTGGCGCACGGTGAAGAACTGGCCAAGGGCCTCGGTCCCCGCTACGGCAAGGAGACCTGAGTGGGGCCCGGCGACCTGAGCGGGCCGTCGCGGTCTTCACCTTCTTGAGTGCAAGAAAGAAACGGAGCCGTTAGGCTCCGTTTCACTGAGGGGAAGGGGGGGGCGCAGGATATCTCTTTTTATGTGTGAATCGATGCGGACTGAGTTCTACTCATCGTCATCATCAGCGTCGTCGTCATCGCCATCGCCATCGTCGTCGTCATCATCGTCATCATCGTCATCATCGTCGTCATCATCGTCATCATCGTCATCATCGTCGTCGTCATCATCATCGCCATCAGTGGGGGCTTCTCCACCGCTACCGCTGTTGCCACTTCCGTTATCTGAGTCGGGTCCGACCGGAACGCGCTGAAGAAGAGCCGCCAGTTCATTGGGTGACAGGTCCTGCAACGGTGTTACAACGATTTGATCGAGGTAGACCTTAACCAGTTCGCTCGAAGTTGAGACCGTCTGAAAGAGAGGCGATAGAGCCTCGCCACCGGGATCGTAGACGAGTTCCAGGATTTCCCATCGCCCGGCGAATTCGAAGGCTTTGGTGGGAAGATTGACCGCCAGAGAACCGTTCTGGCCGCTCAGGTCCGCGCCATCGGGGACACTTAGCCCCGCCACGGCCACGGCCACATCGGCGGATTCCGTATACACAGAACACTGAATCAACACCTTCCCCCGGCCAACGTGAATGACGGGACCGTAGAGCGTGAGGCCACTGCCTTCGGTGACGAATACACAAATTCCATGGCCGTCTCCCATCGTGGAATCGTCGGGAGCGCCCTGCGGGAAATCGATAACAGAATAGACGGGCATCTCAAAGCCCTGCGCCGCGACGATCAGCAGTTCATTCGTGGGAGCGTCCAGCGCGATGACCGTCGCCCCACTGACCGGAGCCGGTGGGAGCTGTGTGGGTGCTGGCGGAGTGGTCGGGTGGGGTGTGGCCGTGGGCACGGATGGGGCGGTGAAACTGGAAGGATCGCCGGGGTTTGTGGTGAGCGCGGGGCTGCCGGGATTGGGAGCGCCTTGTGTCCAACTCGCGTTTGGGTCCTGCAACTCCGCGCCATTTGTGAATCCGTCCCCATCGGAATCCAACTGGGCGAGAGCGGCATTCCAACTTTTCCCCTCACTCTTGAAATCCTTGCCGAATTGATTCGTCCTGGGGACAGTGGTGTGACACGAACTACACGAAAAAGTCCCACCGTTCGGAAGGCGCGAGACGAATTTGGATACGGCGCTCGCGGGCGTCACGAAAACGGCGCAGAGCAACAATGCCCCGATGTTCCTCGCGGTTAGAATACAACTGTACATCCTGTGTGCTTTGTTTAGATTCCTCATCTTTGTATCTCCTTGGTTCCTGTTTTCTTACGATTCGTTGAGCTATCCCTCTACCGCGTCCGGCATCCATATCACAACGATCTTGGAAAGAGTTGTGTGAATTCACATGCAGAAGAATATCAACGAGATTTGTAACTGCCCCAAGGAATACGCCTGTAAAGTTACAGACAGGTAACACCGGAGTACGAATTCGGTAACAGGTCGACGATGCCGAGGAGGGACGGGGCCTATCTACTCAATAAATTCCCCAATCGGGACAACCTCGATTCCCATTGAGCGTAAGACTTCGGCGGGTTCGCCAAGTGCGGCGCTACGCCACGGTTCGCCCCGGCGTATGTCCAAAACCACAAAGCCCACGTTCGCTTCCGTGAGCCGTTTGCCGAGCGCAACAAAGTCGCCGCCGGGCCGCCATGCAGTGGGATCGAGGAACGGATAGCGTACGAATAGCTCGCGGCGGAGCGCGGTGTAGCGAGAAAGCTCGCCGGTCAGAAGCGGCCGCTGATGGATCGTCTGCCGTGCCAGATGCACGCCCTCCAAACGCGAAGGCTCCACCGGGAGTTCGAGGACCGCTCGCCGATCATCGAGTGACGCTCTTGGGATTGCGCCCGCCACCCAGCCCAGTTCCTCACTGGCGCGGGGTTCGTTCCAAGCCCTTACGATCAGCTGCGGCCACAAGCCCTCAAGCGCTAGGACCGCGACGAGTAACACGAGCCAGGCGTTGGAAGCGCCTCGTCGTTCCGGCGAAAAGCGGCTGTACGCGGCGTTGAGCCCGGTCCAGGCGTAGGGCATCGCCATCAGCCAGCCGTACCACGCGAAACGCGCGTAGACACGCATGGTGCCGAAGCCCGGCAGAAGCAGACACAGCCACGCAGGCATGGGTAGATAATGACCGGCCAAACTCAGCACCGGTCCCAGACTGAGCGACAGGAAAGCGAGTCCTACGATACCGTCACGGAGAATCGATCCGCGCACGGTTTCGGCCTCGGGTTCTTTTCTTCGTAGATGAAAGAGAAATCCGAGAACGCATAAGATTGAAGCGCACCATCCAGGGTGAACCGCCCACTCCGAACCCAAGGGCCGTGCGGAGAGCCACGCCGGAAGAACGAGGTCGCCGAGCCCATTCGACCAATGCGCCGCGACCGGCAACGCGACGCTCTCCGAATCCGGCAGTCCGAGAACGCCGGGGGTTGGGTTCCATGTATAAAGCAGTATACAGGCGCTCAAGACGGCGGCGCTGGCGGCTAACCCCAGCAGCGGCCGGATCGGGACACGTCTCTGTTGGAGTACAGACACGAGCAGCGTGACCAGAACGTAAAACCCGATGGCGATGCCGTGGTACCAGGCCGCAAAGGCGGTGAAGAGCCAGCCCAGCACGAAGACCGCCGCACGGCGCGGCTTCTCCTCCAGCGTTTCGTCCCAGGCCCAGAGCGTCCATCCCACAGCGCCGGTGGAGAGGAGATTGAGGTGCATCAGGTGGCTCAGGCGTAGGCCACCGCAGGCCGCAAACAAGGCAACCAAAATCGCACCCCGGAGCCCGGTTCTCCGCCGCGCCCAGAGGTGAAATCCCCAGAGTGTCATCCACGTGTGCAGCAGAAACAGAAGATCGTAACTCCAGACCGGCCCCAACAAACGTGTCGCGGGCAGAGCCAGAAGGCCGTTGGCGAGTGAGAGCGAATGTCCTTTCAGGTGGACGCCATCGGGTGCGAAGAGAGTCGCGCTCCAGGTGGGGCTCTGGTGCAGGTCCAGAAGGGAATGCCCGGCCCACCACAGATTCCAGAGATTCGCCCCCCGGTCCCCCTCCAGACCTCCCCCAATCGGTTGAAACGGCCATCCCAGACAGAGCTGGATCAGGAGCGCGGTCGCTAGATAGAGCAGGCCGGTCTTGAGCAGGGGCAGACGATTCGGGTCTTCGTGTGTCATGTCGGGTTCGATCCTGAATGACGACTTCTACGGAATGTACCCGGGCTTGTCAATCGGCGCTTGCCGAAAGCTCTGCGGTGGCACGATAGTTATTAAGGTGTTATCCTGAGGGTGTGGGGGATTCTCATGATGCGAAGCTGCATTTGTTTGGAGGATGCTTCTCCTCAAGCGGTTTTTCCTTCAACTCCCTCCCAGCCTCCCCCAACCTTTTGGGGAGGAGATTCTTGGCTTCTTCAAAGGGACGATGCACTTAACGGATGGAATTGTCGCACCTTCGGTCGCGGTGGCGGGGTATGTCATCGCGGGCGGGATGTGCGTAGCGGCTTCGCGGGGCATTCGCGATGAAGAAATCCCACGGGTGGCGATGCTTTCGGCGGCGTTCTTCGTGGCCTCTGTGGTTCACATTCCCCTCCCGCCGTCAGGCGTGCACCTGTTGCTGCACGGTCTGGTTGGTGTGATGCTAGGGTTTCGGGCGTTCTTGGTCTTTCCCGCCGCTCTGGCGTTGCAGGCGTTGCTGGCTGGCCACGGGGGAATCACGGTCCTCGGTGTCAACACATGCCTGTTCGGATTCCCCGCCTGGGCTGCGTATGGCCTCTACCTTTTGGGATGCCGTAGCGGCTGGCTGTCGCCCTCGGTCGCCGGAGGGATCGCGGGCGGGTTGGCGGTGATGCTGTCCGGTCTCATCCTAGGCGTGATTCTCTGGTCTGTGGGCGACTCGTTCAAAAACATCGCGCTGTATGTCTTCGTGGCGCACCTGCCCGTTGCCGTGATCGAGGGGATTATGACCGGTTTCTGCGTACGTTACCTCGTCCGGG
>CAYTDF010000243.1:0-7467 GCA_964436365.1 uncultured bacterium
ACCCCGCGTGGTCTCGATCAGGTCGAGCATCTCCGCACTGGGATACCGGTTCTCATTCTTCCCGCGGTAGAGGGTGATCGCATTCTCGAGATGCATGGTCACTTCCTCTAAGTAGATCTGATCGAGTTTCCCGAGGGCGATCTCCGCGCTGATGTTGTCGCCTCGCTCGTTCGCTTGGCGCGCGTGTTCGGCGTATTGATGCCAAGCAATGAGGAATTTCCCGGACTGAAAATCCATCTCGATGGCCAACCGCTCGACATATTCTGGCGCGCCGCGAGCGCTGGCATCCAAAAAAGCCTTCTTGGCGGTGTCATAGTCCCCAAGGGTATAGAAGCTGATGAAGCCCGCGTCGAAAAGCAGTTCCCAATTGTCGGGGTTGGCCTCCGCTCCCTCCAAGAGAAACTCCACGGCTTTCTTGGGCGAGCTGCAAGACTCGTTGAAGACGAAGCCGCCAAACTTCCAGGCCGCCACGAACCGGGGGTCCAGCGCCGTCATCGCATCGAACAGATTGATGAAGCCGCTTCTTTTTTCGGGGTCCTGGAGGCTGCTGAAGTTCCCGCCGAAATACTGAATGCCACGGATCCACATCATGTCCGCGACCATGTTGTCGAAGCCCAAAGCCATGGCTTTGGCGACCTCGGGTCTGTCGGCGACAACCAGGATTTTCTCGTTGGTTCTGTAGTGTTTTCTCCGTTTGACGACCTCGGTTTGGAGGAGGACATACGAAACGACGAGCATCACCAAGCAAACAGTTCCGATAAGGCGAAGCATGGTTACCTCACATCACGCCGCGAGAAACAGAGCGCGGTGATGGATAAAAGGATCGCGGTGTACAGAAGAGAGACGGCCGGATACTTCCAGGTTACGAAGTTCATGATCGATTCCTGATAGACGACCTGGTTCTTGATGTTGAAGAGCTCCAGATTGGGCAAGACGTAATACAAACCGGTCAGGAACTTGGCCATGACCACCGAGCCTTCTTTGTCGAGCCGTTCGGCGAAGGAGAGTAAGTCCTCCGACAAGTGGCCGATCGCCCAGCACATGAAGGTCAAGACAGCCGAGAGAACCGGGGTCGAGAACGAGGAGAAGAGCACGGCGATGGCAATGATCACCATCACCTCGAATAGATAGAGGAAGATGGCGTAAACCAACGAAGGCGTTACGGTCGCACCGTCGGTGAGGCCGATGGCACAGAAGAGTAACAGAGCCATCAACAGCACGTTCACCAAGACGGTGATGAACAACCCCAGATACTTGCCCAAAATAAACTGCGTGCGGCTCATACCGGTGGCCAGCAGCAGATAGATGGTCCGTTTGTCGAGTTCTTCATGCACGAGGTTCACACCGACGAACGCCGCGAGGAGCAGACCGAACACATTGATGGCCGCCAACCCGAGGTCTTTGACGATGCGGTCCTCTTCGCCGAGCGCAAGCTGCGTGAAAACCAGAGACGAGCCCAGCATCACCACGGCAAAGATGAAGATGATATAGAAGACTTTGTTGCGAATAGCCTCACGAAAGGTGTTGAGGGCCAGAGCCATTATTTTAGTCATTTCGGCCTCCAATCTCGCGGACAAAGTAGTCTTCGAGCGTTCCGCGTTCCGGTCCGAACTCGACGACCTTGCCGCCTTTATCGAGCGCCTCGCGGCACGCCGCGCTGGCCGCGTCGGCATCCTCGAACTGCGCTTGAAGCAGGCCACCGGCCTCCTTGATCACCTTGGCGTCGCGGAGAACGTTCTCGGCCACATCCTTGGGCAGATCGCGAAGCACCAGACGTTGCCCGTGCGCGACCTCCTGGAGCAGCTCGCCGACCGTCGCGGTCTTGACCAGCTCACCCTTGTTCAGAATGGCCACACGGTCGCAGATGGTTTCGACATCGGCGAGAATGTGCGAACAGAAGAAGATGGTCTTCTTTTGATCGCGGAGCCGCATGATGATCTCGCGAATCTCGCGCCGTCCGATGGGATCGAGACCGGACATGGGCTCGTCCATCAGGATCAACGGCGGATTGGTGAGCATGGCCTGAGCCAAGCCGATCCGAGTCACCATCCCCTTGGAGTAGTTGCCGACACGCAAGTCCCGCGCGTGCTCCATGCCAACCATCTCCAGGAGTTCGTCCACGCGGCGGCTCAGCTGCCGCCACTCCATCTCCGCCAGTTGCGCGTGGAAAGTGAGAAACTCCACTCCCGTCAAGAACCGATAGAAATAAGGGTTCTCCGGCATGTAGCCGACTTGATGGGGATGGGCGTCACCCAACTCGCGTCCTAGCAAGAAAGCGGTTCCCGCTGTGGGGTAGATGATCCTCAAGAGAATCTTGATCGTGGTTGTCTTCCCCGCACCGTTCGGACCTAGAAACCCAAAAATTTCGCCCTCCTCGACTTCCAGCGACAGATTCTTCAGCGCATGGACTCGTCGGGAAAACAGGCCTGTATTGTATTCTTTCGATAGGCCTTTGATTGAAAGTATGGCCATAACCAGACCTCACCACTCGGGTGTTTCCACCCCATTTTGTAATGATACGACCCCGGGGGTCTTTCCTGTTTGTCGGACCCGGGCCGAGCGGACATCCACTCAGTCCCTAGAGCGTATCCCAGACATGCTATCCATCGGTGCGCAAAATGCACGCGAAGGGAGCCACTCGGCCCCGTCCATAAGGACGTCACTGTCGAGAGACACCAAAAAGTGACTCGAACTTCCTATCTGTAGTTTATGGGGGGGGTTGTGGTGGGGTCAAGGTCCTCCGGCGCTTTCTGGAGCGTCATCCGGAAGTTGTCTCGATTCGTGAGAGCCTACCACCCCGGCCATTTGGGCACTTTGGCCTGTCCAGCCCACACATCCGCGGCTTCCAACCAGGGATTTCCCCGGAAATAGGCCGGAGACTCCGGTCAGCGCAACGTTCACCGCTCGGAAATCGGTCACCCCTTCCCTTACAATGCGGGGAGATTCCTATTGCCCTAAATCAAAAACTGCTCTTTAATGCGTGTCTAAGGGGTAGTCGTGTGTGTTATCTTCGGATAAGTGCGCGGAAAGCCTCCGAATAGAATGAAAGAACCGATGGAACCGGCCCGCAGACAGGGATCCGGTAGGTCAAGGTATAGAGTTCACGATGGGTAAAGGGAAAAGAGGACGCCGTGGGACACGCCAGGTTGTGGCTCCGCAGGAGCCGCCGAGGCCGGTCGAGCAAGAATCCGCTCAGCCGGGGACTCGATTCAGTCCGTGGGAATACCTGATCGTCAACGTCTTCTTTTGGCTGTTTTGCTTCGTACAGAGACACCTAGCCGCCTGGTGGATTGGTGAAGACGTGGGACTCGATTTCTTCTTCTACACAATCGCGAGTGCGTTTACGTTGGTGTCGATTTTCACATTTGTTCACGACCTTTTTTATCCCGAACCCATCGAGAACGAGCCAAGTGGGTAGTCGTTCGATCGACACCCCCACAACCTACCGTCCATTTCCCCGTCTCGGAGTTGCGCTTCCCGGTTGACCGGAGAATGCGATGGCTATGCCCATCGTTTCGGGTCGGCAAATGGCCGATCTAGACCGCATCGCCATTGAGGAACGGGGGATTCCCGGCCTTGATCTGATGGAACGCGCGGGGAGCTCCGTCGCGGCGTGGATTGCGTCGCACGCTCCCGAGTCCTGGCGGGACGAGATCGCCATCGTGGCGGGCGCGGGCAACAACGGCGGTGACGGTTTCGCGATCGCGCGTTTGCTGCTGGAAGAGGGCCTCTCCGTCCGAACTTTCCTTATCGGCGACCCCCACCGAGTCCGGGGCGACGCCGCTGTCAACCTGCAACGTCTCCAATCCATGGGAGCTCCCCTCCGTGTTCTCGATCCGGATGGGGACCATCTGACGGGCGAAGCGCTCGGCCGTCCATCCCTCATCGTGGACGCGCTCCTGGGCACCGGTTTGGCCGGGAAACCGCGCGCTCCACAAACGGCAGCCATCACCGCCATGCTGGAACAGTACGACCGCGCAGCCGTGGTGGCGGTGGATATGCCTTCAGGCGTCGTGGCCAATAACGGTTCCGTACCGGGCTCGGCGGTCCGCGCCGATCACACGTTCACCTTCGGATTGCCCAAGATCGGACATTTAGTTCCCCCGGGACAGGAAACCACCGGATGTTTGCATGTCTGCGATATAGGGTTTCCTCCCGATTTGTTGGCGACAGCGGAGACCGACGCCTACCTTGTATCGGGCTCCGACGTGCAGACCGCCTTGCCCCGCTGGGGAGCCTCGGCCCACAAAGGCAACCGAGGCCGGTTGCTGATTGTGGCGGGTAGCCAAGGGATGAGCGGAGCCGCGATCTTGGCGACGCGCGCCGCGGTCGCGAGTGGGGCCGGATTGGTGACACTCGCCCTGCCAGAAAGCTGCCAACCCATCGCCGCCGCGTCGGTTTGGGAAGTTCTGACACTCCGCTTGCCGGAGACCGCTTCCGGCGCGATCGCGGCCGAGGCGCTGCCGACTCTTCTGGAAGCCGCAGCAACAGCTACCGCCGTGGCGATCGGTCCGGGTTTGGGGCGCGAGGCCGAGACGGGCGGAGTTGTGCGCGGGCTGACCCAAGAGGTCGAGACTCCGATTTTGGTCGATGCGGACGGACTCTGGGCCCTGCACCCCGAACATCTTGCCGCGCGGAAAAACCCCAGTTTGCTCACACCCCATCCCGGTGAGCTGGCCCGATTGCTGAAACTCGCGGGACCGAAACAGGTCCAGCGCGATCGTTGGACGACCGCCAAACAAGCGGCGAAAGCCTGCGGAACTACCCTGCTGCTCAAAGGAGCGGGAACGGTTACCGCCTCTCCAGGTCGGCCATTGCTGGTGAACCCCACCGGAAACAGCGCATTGGCCACTGGTGGAACGGGCGACGTACTTTCGGGATTGGCCGGAGCACTACTCGCGCAGGGTATGGAGCCCCGGGCCACCGGCGCCTGCGCGGCCTACCTGCACGGTGCGGCAGCCGATGTGCTGGCCGACCGGGGTCGTACGACACTCGCGGCGAGCGAACTGATTGAGCCGCTGGCTTCCCTACTCGGCGGCATGAGCGGCGCGAGACCACAGAAGACAGAACGCATACCGGGGGATACCCCGGTTATTTCAAATAGATCGATGAAAGAGAGACCCTGACCATGGGCGAAATCGACCCCATTGTTGTTCTAGCCATCGGTATTGCCGTTGGCGCTATCACCGGCGCTATGATCGCCGTTCTTATCATGCGCGCGACGCATATGGGACGGAAGCGGGATGCGGAAGCCCTCGCGGAGCGGATTCGGCTCGAAGCCCAAACGGAAGCGGCAACCCTCAAGCAGGAAATCCAAACGGAGCTGCATGAGGAACTGACACAACGCCGTCGCGACTTGGATAATGAAGAGAAGACCTGGCGAACCGAGCTGAATGATAAAGAGAAAGAGCAGATTCGCCTTGAAGAGCGCCTGCAGGAACGTCTGCAGAACGTCGAGGAGCGAGAGGCCACGATCGAGAAGGATCAAGAGGCCATCGCAAAACGGAAACAAAGCCTCGATCAGAAAAGCGAAGAACTCGACGTACTGGTTGAGCAAGAACGTAAACGCCTGGTCGAGATATCAGGCTTGACCACCGACGAAGCGAAAGAGCTTCTCTTGAGGTCGCTCGAATCGGACGTGACGCGTGAAGCCGCGAAGATCATCAAGACCATCACCGAAGATGCGAAGGAACGTGGAAATCGGGAAGCGCGCAAAATTCTGACCACGGCGATCCAACGCTGCGCAACGGACCATGCCTCCGAAATCTGTGTTTCGGCGGTCGTCCTGCCCTCGGAGGAGATCAAAGGCCGTATCATCGGACGCGAGGGCCGGAATATCCGCTCGTTCGAGGCGATGACCGGTGTGAATATCGTGATCGACGACACGCCCGAGGCGGTTGTGGTCTCGTGCTTCGACCCGGTTCGCCGTGAAATCGCCCGGATCATGCTCGAACATCTGGTGAACGACGGACGGATCCATCCCGGCCGGATCGAAGAGCTGCACGACAAGGTCACAAAAGAAGTCGAAGAGGTTATGTGGAAGGCGGGCGAGGATATCTGTTTCGAAGTCGGTGTCGTGGACCTGCATCCAGAACTGATCAAACTGCTGGGACGGATGAAATACCGTTACTCGTTCGGCCAAAACATGATTCCCCACATCCTGGAAGTGACGCATCTCTGCGCGGGGATCGCAGAGGAACTCGGTGCGGATGTCGACGTTTGCCGTCGAGGCGCCCTGCTGCACGATATCGGGAAAGCGGTCAGTTACGAGCGCGAGGGCAGCCACGCTCTGGTGGGTGCGGAGATCTGCAAGAAGTACGGCGAACGAGACGACGTGGTCCACTGCGTGGCGGCGCACCACGAAGACGTCGCCATGGAGACGCTGGAAGCGGTGCTGGTTCAGGTTGCGGATGCAATCTCGGCCTCCCGCCCGGGAGCGCGCCGGGAAGTTTTGGATACGTACATCAAGCGGCTCGAGCAGCTGGAGCAGATGGCGGATTCGTTCACCGGCGTGGAGCGGGCGTTCGCCATTCAGGCGGGCCGCGAAGTGCGCATCCTGGTCAAACCGGAAGAACTCGACGACCAACAATCCACAAAACTGGCGTATGACGTCAGCCAGAAGATCGAACGCGAAATGGAGTATCCGGGACAGATCAAAGTCACGGTGGTCCGTGAAACACGCTCGCACGCGTACGCGAAATAGGTCCGCACGAGAGAAAGCGTAAGAATCGATCATGCGGCTCCTGTTTATCGGTGATTTGATGGGACGTCCGGGTCGGCGGATCGTGAGTGAGACGCTCCCCGGCCTCGTAAGTCGCCACAACTGTGACTATGTGGTGATGAACGGGGAGAACGCTGCCGGAGGGCGCGGGATCACGGGCGATATCGCCCGAGAACTGTTCCGGCTCGGGGCGGATGCGATCACGCTCGGGAACCATGCGTGGGACCAGCGGGAGACCGCCAGCTATATCGAGCGGGAAGATCGTTTGCTCCGTGCCTACAACTACCCCGACGGCGCTCGTGGAAACGGCTTCATCGTGCTCCAAAAGCGCGGTGGCCCGGAACTGGCGATCGCGCAGCTCCAGGGTCGGGTGTTCATGACCCCGATCGATTGCCCTTTCCGCGCCGCCGACCGTCTCTTGGAAGAACTCGAAACGCGGGGGATTCGCTCGTGTATAATCGATTTTCACGCGGAGGCCACCAGCGAAAAGCAAGCGCTCGGCCAGTACTTGGACGGCCGAGCGACCGCCGTGCTGGGAACGCATACCCATGTGCCCACCGCCGACGAGGTCGTCCTTCCCGGCGGTACAGCCTTCATCACCGACGTCGGCATGACCGGTCCCTACGCTTCCGTTATCGGGACAAAATCCAAGAATATCCTACAGAAATTCCTGCACGCGACCCCTGTGCGGCACGAACCCGCCACAGGGGATGTGCGGCTGTCGGCGGTCTTGGTCGACTATGACC
>CAYTDF010000244.1:0-7448 GCA_964436365.1 uncultured bacterium
TGCCGTAACTCATCATCTTTGAATCGGTGATCAAGAGGTGTCCCATCAATGTGCACTTGTCTCCAACATAGATGGGATACGACATTCCGTGGCCCGGTTCGAGTTCCTTCGGACGGGGTGGTTTCAGGCCGCCATCGTACCAGTTGAGTGTCACCGCAGGCATCTGTTCGCGGGCTGGAAACTCGAACCGGGCGATGACACCCAATGGGTAAATATCCGGGAACTTCTTGGTCGAACTGGCCTCGACACTGACCGGAGAGACCAATTTCAACGCCTTGAACACCGTCGAAAGTGTGTGGCACCCGAGATCGCCGAGCTGGCCGGTTCCAAAATCCCACCAGTTCCGCCACGTCCATGGATGATACTCTGGATTGTAAGGGCGTTGAGGCGCTGGCCCCAACCAGAGGTCCCAGTCCAATCCATCGGGGACCGGTGGTGTATCTTCAGGGCGGCTCAGTAGCGCTGGCCAGTGCCAGAAGCGGGGGCCAATGGCAACGTGCACTTCACGCACGTGCCCGATCGCTCCATCGGCAATGATCTCTCGGGTCAAGCGGTCTTCTTCCGAAGCCTGACCCTGATTCCCCAATTGAGTCGCGACCCCCGCGCGCTTCGCTTCTTCGGCAATCAGCCGCGCTTCCCGTACCGACCATGTCAGCGGTTTCTCGCAGTAGACATGCTTGCGCTTCTTCAGCGCCGCCATCGTTATCACCGCATGGGTATGGTCCGGTGTAGCCACCATCACCGCGTCGACATCCTCTCGGGCCAGAAGCTCGCGATAATCAACATAGGCACGGCAGGCGCTGTATCGATCTTTCTCTTTCAGATAGGCATAGAATTCGTCCACGAAACGGCGGGCTGGCTCACGGCCCGAGGTCTTCGTTTCCTTACCACTCGCCCAGTTCCACGAAATGTAGTCATGGCTCTCACGGTTAACATCGCATACGGCAACGACTTGAACTTCGTCGAATCGCAGGAAAGTACGCAGATCCTCGTAACCTCGTCCGCCCATGCCGATACAGGCCAAGGTGGTCTTTTCACTCGGCACGATCTGGCCATATCCACTCACCACGCAGGAAGGGACAATGGTGAACGCCGACGCGGTCACGGTTTTCTGTAGAAACGTGCGCCGGGAAACTCCCGCATCGGATTTCCTGCCGCCGCCATTTCTCAGAGTATTCGAACATCTCATCGCCAAACCTCAGCAACTGTGCCATTCATTTCTTGTTCACTGGGATATCCCATAGGGCTCCTCGATTTACCTGCCGCGAGGGGTTACATGGGAGGTTTCTCGATCCCTGGAGGCTTCATTTCAATCTATCGGCATTATGCTTCGGCTCTCCCCGAAGATCAATCGCCAGCCGAAACAGAGGTTGCCCCCCCCCGTTTGTTGGATCGTGCGGGCGATCACATCCTGCGTCTGGCGGCGTGAATCGGTGTGGTCGGTCGGTTATCCAGTATTCCTGCGCGCCTGAGCACACGGGGTGACTTCGGGCTCCGGATGTACGTTCGCTTCCGGAACAGCACACGAATCTGGAAACCCACTCTCCCCAGAGGGCTCGGCGCGAGCGGCGCATTCGGCTAGGCTATAGTGTCTTCCAAGAGATCTTTTCGATTGGAAAACGCTAAGCGCCCGGCCACCGCAGGCACTGCGTGCGCTACATTGGAAGATTCCAAAGAGACGCTCATTGATATGGCACGTATCCTGGTTGTAGAAGACGACAAACGTTACGGCGAACGCCTGCGGCGAAACCTGACGCTGGCCGGGCACGAGGCCGATTGGGTCGATGGCGGCCTCGCGGCCCTCGAGTCCCTGCGCGAAAAAGCCGTCGACTTGGTGCTCAGCGATGTGGTGATGCCGGACCTGAACGGTCTGGAACTGCTGCGGCGCATCCGCTCCGGAGAAACCGACGGCGTCGATCCCGACGTTCCCGTGGTGCTGCTCACCTCGGTCGACCGAGTCGATACCGCCGTCGAAGCCATCCGCGCCGGAGCACGTGACTACATCACCAAAGACTCGACCCGCGACGCGATTGTGGTGCGCATCGAACGTGTCCTGGAAGCGGCCGGACTGCAACGCAAGGCAGCCGCTCTGCAACAGGCGCTCGACAGCGCCTCGCCTTTCGGCGAACTGGTGGCCGAAAGCGAGCCGATGAAGGAAATCCTGCGCGAGATCGAGGCCACCGCCGAGGCCGATACCAACGTCCTCGTTACCGGCGAGACCGGCGTGGGCAAGGAACTGGTGGCGCGTAACTTGCACCGCATGGGCCAGCGGCGCGATCAGGCCTTTATCGATGTCAACTGCGCCGCGCTGGCGACCGAGAATCTGTTCCAGTCCGAAGTCTTTGGCCACGAGCAGGGCGCGTTTACCGGAGCCACCGAACAGAGAAAAGGCAAACTCGAGTTGGCCCACGGCGGGCTCCTGTTCTTGGATGAAATCGGCGACATGCCCGCCGAAAGCCAAGCCAAGATCCTGCGTGTTCTGGATACCCGAACCTTCGAGCGCTTGGGCGGCAACCGCCGGATCAGCGTCGACATCACCGTCATCGCCGCGACCAACAAGGACCTCCGCGAGGAGGCCGAGGCGGGCCGGTTTCGCAAAGACCTCCTGTTTCGGCTGGATGTGTTGCAGATTCATGTGCCCGCCCTGCGGGAACGGCCGGAAGATATTCTGCCCCTGATGCGGCATTACCTGGAGCGCAACGCCCAGCGCCGAGGGCGCGAAGCGCCGGACATTACTCCCGACGCCGCCGATGCGCTGGTCGCCTACGACTGGCCAGGGAATGTCCGTGAGGTGATCAACGTCAGCGAGCGTCTGCTGTTGCGGCACCGGTCGTCCGGACCGCTCACCCTGGCTTCGGTGCAACGCGAGGGGATCGAGCCGACTGCGGGATCGCAAGGCTCCGGCGGTCTGCTCAGACTTCCACCCCAGGGCGTCTCTCTGGAAGAACTCGAACGCCAGGCCATTTTCCAGGCCCTCGAACAGAGCGAGTGGATCCAGTCCGTCGCCGCCAAACTGCTGCGAATCTCTCCCGACCGCATGAACGCCCGCGTCAAGAAGTTCGGCATCACCCACCCCTCCTGGAGAGCGCACAAAGGCCCATGAGCGGCTGTCGTTTCACCTTGCCGAACCTCTTCGGCGGCTGTCTTCCCCTTCGGAGTCTCGCTTTGTAGGCTTTGTTCCTGTTCTTACGGAAGGCGATGACCTCCATGCATCGGCAGATACGCGGTAAAGTCGAGAAAGGCGAGCGGCTCAGTCCCGAAGAGGGACTGTGGCTTCTGCGCTCGTGCGACGTGCACCGTCTCGGCGAGCTGGCCAACTGCGTGCGCGAACGTCTGTGGGGCGACCGGACCTTCTACAATGTCAACCGGCACATCAACTACAGTAATATCTGCGCGCTGAGCTGCGCGTTCTGCTCTTTCCGCCGCTCGGCGGGTCAGGAAGGCGCGTACGCGTTTGGGATCGATGAGATTCTGACGAAAGCCGGGGAGGCCGAACGCGCCGGAGCGACCGAACTGCACATGGTGGGCGGACTGCATCCCACGCTGCCGTTCGAATGGTATGGCGAAATGCTCTCCGCGATCCGCGAAAGGTACCCATCGCTGCATCTGAAAGCCTTTACCGCGGTCGAAATCGACTACTTCTCGCGTCTGACCGGGCGCAGTGTGGAGGACGTGCTTCGAGCGCTGATCGATAGCGGTCTCCAGTCGATGCCGGGCGGTGGGGCGGAGGTCTTCTCGGAGCGCGTCCGGCGGGAGCTTTTCGCGCGCAAGATCGGCGCTGACCGGTGGCTGGCCATTCACGAGACCGCGCACGGTCTGGGGCTCCGCAGCAACGCGACGCTGCTTTACGGCCACATCGAGACCGATGAGGAGATTGTCGAGCATCTCTGCCGGTTGCGCGAACAGCAGGATCGTTCCGGAGGATTCCAGACACTGGTGCCGCTCTGTTATCACCCCGAAAACAATCGCCTTGGCGGGGCGCTGTCCACCGGGCTGCGCGACCTGCATGTCATCGCCACGGCGCGGCTTATGCTCGATAACTTCCCACACATCAAAGCGTTCTGGATCATGCTGGGTCTGAAACTTTCTCAGGTAGCTCTCGCCTTCGGTGTGGACGACCTCGACGGCACCGTGGTGGAAGAGCGGATCACCCACATGGCGGGAGCGACCACGCCTGAGGGTTTGACCGTGACCGAAATCGAGGCGCTGATCCACGAGGCGCGGCGTACGCCTGTGGAGCGAACCACGCTCTACGAGCCGGTTCAGAGAGAACGGCCCTTCGAAACGTGCTGACGCTCCTGCGGTTGCGGGCAACCTTCCGTGTAACTGTTCAGTGGGATTACGCCCGAATCCGGCTACAGTGGTACCTCATTGTGGGGTACCGGAGAGAGCGAAGATGTCCAACCGACTTCCCGAAGCGTTTGACCGGGTCAAGACCTGGATATTCGACTGTGACGGTGTGATTACCTCCGAAGAGAGGTACTTCGACGCCGCAGGTCTGACCGTGCGGGAAGTCCTCGAGAGTCCTTTCTTCCTCGGGCTCTCTCCACCGGACTACTCGGTCGTGCCCGAGGTTTTCTACCGCCGTATGGCGAGTATGTCTCGCGGCGATATGCGGAAATACCTAGAGCGTGAGTTTATCGTTCGGCTAAAGGCGCGCGGGCTCAACTCGAATTGGGATTTGGCCTACGTCGTCATCGGGGTTTTTCTCGGAGACTTTTTCGGTAAGCATCTCCGGGCGATCGAGAACGACGATTCTGAAGCCCTGGCTGAGGGCGAGGCTCCCGGTGAAGTGCTCGATGCCTGGCGCGCCGCGGCGCGTGATGAGAACTGGCGCGAAGCCCTCTGCTTGGAGCAGATGGCTCCCTGGGGTGAGGTTCTGCGCGAACAGGGAATCGCGGTGACGCCCCGGCACGAGTTGCAGCTGCAGCTGGTCGACGATTTCCATCCCGACGTGCGCGGTCTCGACATTCTTGAAGAGTTAAATCACAGGATGCCCGGGGCGGGAAACCGAAGCGGAAAGCCAGCGCCTTTTGGGCGGCCCTCTCCCTTCTGGACCGAGTGCCAGATGATTTTCCAAGAGTGGTATCTGGGCGCGGAGCTGTTCGAGAAGATCTACGAGCGTCCGATCCGGTACGGGCCGAAACCCGGTCTGATTCATGGTGAAGAACCGCTGTTGGGACACCGGCGGACACGCGCCGCGCTGGAGAAGCTGAGCCAGGCGGGGTGCCGTCTGGGAATCGCGACCGGACGACCCGCGTGGGAGGTGCTCACACCTTTTGAGGAGTGGGGTGTCCTCGACTATTTCGACAAGCGGCTGCTTGGGACCCACGACCGGTTGGAGGCTGCGGAAGCCGAACTGGAAGCATTGGGCCGCGTGCAGAATCTCTCCAAACCCGATCCCTTCGTGCTCCTTCGCGCGGTCCATCCGGATGCAACCACGTTGCAGCTGCTGGAGGACGAGCGGCTTCGCACGCAGAACGAAACCGTCGCCTTTGTAGGCGATACGGTTGCCGATATTTGGGCCGGGCAGGCGGCGGGTTGTCCCACGGTCGCCGTGTTATCGGGTGTGACCGGTGTCCGCGCCAGGAAACAGATCGAAGAGGCGCAGCCCGATCTGATCGTTGGCGATATCGGCGAACTGGCCGAATACGTTACGAATACGTAGAGTTCTTCAGGCGTAGCCCAGACAAAAAAAATGCCGCCCGCGTGATACGGGCGGCAAAGGTTTTCTCAACAGAGACCGTACGTTAGGAGCGAATTACGCATCCGGTCCCGGTTTCTTGGTGTCTTTCCCGGGACCCGCGATCGAGTTTCGCATATCCGTGTCGGCGACAACATTCTTCATCTGATAGTAATCCATGACGCCGAGCTGTCCCTTACGGAACGCTTCCGCCATTGCCAAAGGCACCTCGGCTTCCGCCTCGACCACGCGAGCGCGCATCTCTTGGGTACGGGCGCGCATCTCTTGCTCGCTGGCGATCGCCATCGCTTTACGTTCCTCGGCTTTGGCTTGGGCGATCTGTTTGTCGGCATCGGCCTGATCGATCTGAAGCTTGGAACCGACGTTCTCACCCACATCGACATCGGCGACATCGATGGAGAGGATCTCGAACGCGGTCTCCGCATCGAGCCCTTTCGAGAGCACTGTCCGCGAGATCATATCCGGGTTTTCGAGGACCTCTTTGTAGGATTTGGACGAGCCGATGGTGGTGACGATGCCTTCGCCGACGCGGGCGACGATGGTCGCTTCGGTCGCGCCGCCGACCAAGCGGTCGAGGTTGGCTCGCACGGTTACCCGGGCTTTGGCTCGGAGCTGGATCCCATCCATGGCCACGGCTGAGACCGTGTCTATTCCCGCACCCGGATCCGGGGCCATGATCACTTTCGGGGTGATCGACATCTGCACCGCGTCCAGGACATCGCGTCCGGCGAGATCGATGGCCGCCGCGCGTGGGAACGTGAGCGGGATATTGGCCTTATCCGCCGAGATCAACGCGTTGACCACGTTGAAGACGTTTCCGCCCGCCAAGAAGTGGGCCTCGAGTTCCTCTGTGCAGAGACTCAATCCCGCTTTTGTGGCGTTGATCAACGAGTTCACGATCACGTTCGGCGGGACACGCCGCAGGCGCATACCGATCAGCGCAAAGAGGCTGACTGGAACCCGGGATGTGATGGCGGCGATCCAGAGCCGGATCGGAATGAAATAGAAAAACAGGGCGAGAACAATAACACATAGGAAAAGCAGGAGCGGCGCTCCCACAACCCCGACGAGACTTAGCGGACTGAAACCATCACCCATCTTATTCACCTCTTCTGGCCACGGCCGGAAATTTTTTAATCTGAATTCCTAAATATATATCCCGTTCGAAAAGACGCTCCCGAACGGTCGAGACCATTCTAGTACAGAACCCCATCGGTTCGCAAAGAACGTGTTGGAGTGTACCCTAAATTTGGGTCACGATCACTCGATTGCTGTTGACCACCGAGACCTTCACCCGAGATCCTGCCGAAATAAAATCCCCATCGCTCATCACATTGACCCGTTGACCGTCGATGGTCGCGATTCCCGCTGGGCGCAAGTCGCTTTCGGTCACGCCCTCCCGGTCGAGCAAGTCCACCAGGCCTTCGTCCTCGGACGAGTAGCCGTCATCCTTCTGAAGCGATTCGGCCAAGAAGAAACGGCGGCCGATCGCGGTCTTGGGCATGATCTTGAATCCGACCCAGAGTATGATCGCACTGAGCGTGCCGCAGCCGATCAGCGCCAGCCAGCCTTGTTGTGCGCCGTACTCGTGGAAGCACAAGGCCACGCCGGAGATCATTAGGATTCCGCCTAGGATGCCGATTACGCCTCCGAAGACGAACAGCTCCAGGAACAGTAACAACATACCCAGTGCGAGAAGTGTGACGATCGTGAAAAACATCCCATTGGCTTCCAAATTCAGTAT
>CAYTDF010000245.1:0-7441 GCA_964436365.1 uncultured bacterium
GAAACCGATTCTCGCTGAACGGTTTATCGGGCGCGGGACCTTTCCAGAGATCGTAATCGACACCGTTCGGGACGGGCGCATCGGGTGTCTTGCCGATGGTGTTGCGCCACTTGTAGCAAAGCCCTTTGGCCATGTAGAGCTCGCCGATGACGCCATCTTTCAGCTGTTGCATTCCTTCTTGAATGCCCTTGCGAGTACGGTTCTGGGTCCCGTGCTGGACGATACAGTTGTATTTTCGCGCGGCTCTGACCAGCTGGCGTCCTTCCCAGACGTTGTGCGAGAGGGGTTTTTCGACATAGACGTCTTTCCCCGCCTGGCAGGCCCAGATACCGATCAGGCTATGCCAGTGGTTGGGGGTGGCGATGCTGACGACGTTGAGGTCCTTGTCATCCTCGAGCGCGTCGCGGATATCGGTATAGAGTCCTGGAATGGGCCAGAGTTCCTGCTGATCCTTCTTGAGTTCTTTGTTTTTTTCGATGATCTCTTTGACCCGCATATCCAGCTGGCTCTCATCCGGATCCACGAGCGCCGAGATCTCCACATTGGGCTGTCCACCCAGGCTTCGAATATGAGCAACGCCCCGGCCTTTCAAACCGCAGACGGCGCAACGGATTCTGTCGTTTGCGCCCGCCCAGCTCGTTTTCGATGTGCCGATCAATAGACCCGCCGCGGCGGCCCCGGCAGTGGTCTTCATGAATGTGCGCCGCGAGTGTTCGGCGTCACGCCTTTCTTCGTTCTGCATTATCAACTCCTTATAGGTTGCAATTCTCAAACATTCTCAGGGACTGCGTAGGGTTTGCGGTAGCCACGGTCACGGTCATTGAGGAGACTCTCCGCTTCCCGGTCACCGATGACGACTTCCCGTTCGGGATAGAACTCGATGGTCTGCCCGACCCGGTAGGCGGTGTTGGCCAGGTGACAGAGCGCGGACGACTGATGGCCAACCTCCACGTCGGCGTATAGGTCCTCTGTCTTGCGGCTGATGACGCTATCGATGAAGTTGCGGAAGAGCTGGATGTGGGCGGACGATCCCTTGCCGCTCGGTCCCGGCTTGCGTTCCTTGCCCAGGAAGACCTCGTAACTGTTCGCGCCGCAGACCATGTAGCCCTCGGAGCCATAAAAAAGTGAGCCGACGGTGTTGCTCGCTCCGCTGCCCAGTCCGCCCTCGTGGTTGGTGATCCAATGCCGTACCTCGAAGACCAACATTTTGCCGTCATCGGGATACTGCATGGTGGTGAGCATGGTGTTGGGTGTGGTCTGATCGTCGTCGAACATGAAATGCCCACCCATGGATTCAACCTTGCTCGGGAGCCCGACGTTCAATCCCCAGCGAGCCACGTCCATTTCGTGTACACCCTGGTTGCCGATGTCGCCGTTGCCGTAGGGCCATTGCCAGTGCCACTGGTAGTGGAACCGGTTCTTGCTGTATGGACGTTTGGGCGCCGGTCCCATCCAGAGATCGTAGTGAACGCCATCGGGCACCGGCTCATCCGGAGCCTTGCCGATGGTGTCGCGCCACTTGTAGCACATGGCCTTGCCCATATAGACGTCGCCGATGATGCCATCATGCAAAAGCTGAATGCCTTCGCGGAGCTCCGGGCAGGAGCGCGATTGCGTGCCCTGTTGCACGATGCGTCCATACTTGCGCGCGGCTTTGACCAGCTGCCGTCCCTCCCAGACGTTGTGAGAAAGAGGTTTTTCGACGTAAACGTCTTTTCCCTTCTGGCAGGCCCAGATTGCGATCAGGCTGTGCCAGTGGTTGGGGGTGGCGATGGAGACGACATCGATGGAGTCGTCGGCGAGGGCTTCACGGACATCCCAGACGGTCTTGGGGTTGCCCCACTCCTCCTCTTTCATCTCATCCGCGCGTCGCTGCAACTGCGACTCATCCGGATCGCAGAGCATCGCCACCTGGACGTTCTCAATCTGGCTCAAGCATTTGATATGCGTTCCGCCCTGACTCTTCACGCCGCAGACCAGCGCTTGGATACGGTCGTTCGCGCCCGCCCAAGACTTGGAGGTCCCGATGAGCATACCCGCCGCCGCCGCTCCCGCGCTTTTCTTGAGAAAACTTCTCCGCGTTTCGCGGGAAGACGTGGCATTCGAACTGGAATGTGGAGTTTGTTTGGCCATCCTGATTCTCCTATGGGGTGTCATCCGTCCGTATGGCCCGCTCTTCCTAAGGATTGGAGGTTGCGACAGGTCGGCAGGTTGTGGGACGAGTCCGCGCTTCTTCTTCTATAAAAGTGTACGCGCGCGGAGTTTAGCAGGACCAAGGTATCTCCCAAACGCCTTGAAGAGCCGTGCACACAGAAAAAGCCCCCGGCGCGAGGCACCGGGGGCGAGTATTCAAGAACGTTATCGACCGTGAAAGCCTAGTCTTCTTGGGCCACGGCGGGGGCGAACAGACGGTCGGCCGGAGGCATGGTGCCTGCCAGCGGGAGAGCGTACTGACGGAACGCCTCGGTGACGTTGTTGCCTTCGGCGTTGATGAACTCGTCCGGCATCAGTTTGGTCTTGGCGACGATCTGGTCCAGCGAGACCAGGTCGTAATCGACCGCGTACTCGCCGACGCGGCGAATCACGACGGATCCGTCGACGTTGTTCCAAACGGCGAACTGAACGGCCCGCTCGCCGACCTCGCGCGCTTCGCTACGGTCGGTTTCGGAGGCGCATCCCACAAAACAGCGTTGCGGATAGCCCAGTGTGTCGGCGCGCACACGCTTGATGTTGAGTTTTGACCTCACCAAGTCGCAGAGGATATCGCCCATCGCCCCGATACCGGAGAGCTGGACATTGCCATGCGCGTCGTGTTCGACTTTGTCGCTCATGGAGACCATGAGAGGAACGTGCTTGCCGTTCTCGTCCTTTTCAGTCCAGACGCCTTCGGAAACCGCGAGCACGCAGCGTCCGAACTTCTTGTAGATCTTTTCGATGCTACCCAGCATTTCGTCGGTGTTCAGCTGCCGTTCGGGCACGTAAACGAGGTGCGGCCCGTCATCTGGGAAGCGCCGGTAGAGCGCCGTGGCACCGGTCAGGAATCCGGCGTGCCGTCCCATGATCACGGCGATATAGACACCGGGAATGGCGCGGTTGTCCAGGTTGACGCCCGCCAGGGCACTGGCGACGTAGCGGGCAGCCGAGCCGAATCCCGGGCAGTGGTCGGTTACGACCAGGTCGTTATCGATCGTTTTTGGGATGTGGATGCAGCGCAACTGGTAGCCGTCTTCCACGGAGAAATCATTGACGATCTTACAGGTGTCGGAGGAATCGTTTCCGCCAATGTAGAAGAAGTAACGGATGTTGTACTTCTTGAAGACATCGAAGATCTTCCGGCAGTATTCTTTGTCGGGTTTGTCGCGGGTGGACCCGAGAGCCGAACCCGGAGTGAGCGCGACGGATTCCAGATTGTGCGTGGAGGCTTGCGAAAGATCGACGAAATCCTCTTTGAGGATCCCACTCACGCCGTGCTTGGCACCGTAGACATGCGTAATCTGGCTGAATTTCCGGCATTCCAACGCGGCTCCGACCAAACTTTGGTTAATGACCGCGGTGGGCCCGCCGCCCTGCGCGATTACTGCTTTGCCCTGAAGGGTCTCGTCCATGATCGTTCTCCTTGATACCTAAAGTGAAATCGAGCCGATTTGCCTTATCGTGTTGAGTGCGCTTCCCAGAACGTTTTTATCGTGTCTTCCAAAAGCTCCCCCGGTTGGAAAACGCTGAAGACCCGGCTACCGCAGGCCCTTCGGGCGCTGAACGGAGAACCTTCGAGAAACGCTCAACGTTGCGATGGCAAGCTCCGGGCGTTTTCTCCCCGTCATGCGCTGTGCGAGAGGCTGAATCCAAGCGTTTCACACCCAACGCGCGTCCGGAAAACGTCCCGTACTTGAGGAAGAGCCTAGAGAACTCCCCCGTTGAGAGCCAGTCTGCCCGGAGGTCTCGTAGCGTGCGACAAGTGTTGCATGGGGGGGGCGGCGCGGCTACGATACTAGGCTCTTGTGAAATCTTGTCTGTATTTACAGGACTTCGTTAGAAAACTAAAAGGAGGTGAGCAAGAGATGTCAATAACCGCCGTTCGTAAGCGGGATCTTGTCGAGGAGTATCGGATTAGCGATAGCGACACGGGATCGGCCGAAGTTCAGATTGCGGTCCTAACTGAACGCATTGTCAACCTGACCGAGCACTTCAAAGAGCACAAGAAAGACCATCATTCTCGCCGGGGACTGCTGCAGTTGGTTAGCCGTCGCCGGAAACTGCTGGATTATCTTCGTAATTCCGAAATCAATCGGTACCGCGAGATCATTAAGCGGCTGGGACTGCGCCGTTAGAGCCTGGGGCCGCTAGCCTGGGGCTGATTGTCTGTTTCTCCGACCGCCGCCGCGTGACATTTCGTGGCCGGGAGTGATGGGGAAACAAGGCAGATCGAGCCCTGAAGCCAAGGGGCAAAACGTAAGATGAGAGCCTCCTGCGGGCATGGATTCGCCGGGGAGACGATGTGAAAGGCTGAACGCGGGTCACCCCGATGAGGTGGTCGCATCTGCACTCTCCAAACCGCGTTGCTGAAACGAAATATTCCCGCACGCCTTGGAAGCGCAAGGAACCAAACCAACACGAATTTACTCCTTGTAGATGCAACCATGTCGTCAGGGTGCCCTGTAGTCAACTCGTCGACGGTCGTGGTATCTCTCTCCAGAACAGTTCCACGAGGCGTGGAACCCCCAAGAAGACTCGTTCCACGCCCCGCGTCCGTCACCGCTCTATCTTAACCTGCCCGTAAATTGAATGAGTACCGTCGCGGATACGCGAAGAATGCGGTGCGGTCGATGCAAATGACCGAAGTGCGCATGCAGCGTCCGAGCAAATCACCGTCTCCCCGGGCTCTAGCCTGGTGTGGAGAGGGTTGTCGCTCGGAGTTTTTGCGTTTGCACATTTGAGCATATTGCGTGAAGTCTCGCACAGAACCTGATGTAACCATCCGCGACCAGGAGACAGATATATGTCTGTAGAACGAGTATCGAAGGAAATCGCTGAACGTACACTCAGCATCGAAACCGGACGCATTGCGAGGCAAGCAGGCGGCTCGGTCAGTGTCCAATACGGTGAGACCGTTGTTTTCGCCGCCGCTACAGCGGGCACGCCCCGGGCGGGGATCGACTTTTTCCCGCTGACCGTGGACTACCGCGAAACTATGTGGTCGGCGGGCAAGTTCCCGGGAGGATTTTTCAAACGCGAAGCCCGGCCGACCGAGAAAGAGATTCTCACGTGCCGAATGATTGACCGGCCGATTCGCCCGCTCTTCCCCGAGGGGTATTTTGCCGACTTGCAGGTCTTGGTGACCGTTCAGTCGTACGACGGCGAAAACGATCCCAATGTTTTGGGAATGAATGCCGCGTTCGCCGCGCTGGAGATTTCTAGCATTCCTTTCCTGGGTCCGTTGGGCGCGGTTCGCATCGGCAAAGATGAGAACGGCTACATCGTGAATCCCACCGTGGAGGAATTGGAAACCTCGAGCATGAATATGATCATCGCCGGTAGCCGCGAGGCGATCGTGATGGTCGAGGGCGGTGCGGACGAGGAATCGGAAGAGAGCGTTCTGGGTGCGATGGAGGTGGCTCACAAGGCCATCAACGAAGTCATCGACGTTATCGAGGAGATCAAAGAACGCGCGGGGAAACCTAAGGTCGAGGTCGAGCCGAACGCGGACACCACCGAACTGCACGACCGGATTCTTGCGCACGTTGGCGACCGGTTCTCCGAAGCTTGCTTCATCAAAGACAAACACGAACGCCAAGCCCAGTTAGATCTTCTGGTGGCCGAGGCGATCGAGAAGTGCACGGAAGATGCGCAGAAGGCGTATGTGGCGGCTCTTCCCGCGGATACCACTCAACGCGAAGCCATCGAACGGATCGCCGTTTGGAGTTCCGGTGTCGAGCAGGCCGCGTTAAAGAAGTCTGTGAAGGAGATTCTCCACGACATCGAAGCGGACGTTCTCCGAGGCTCCATCCTGGATAAGGACTGCCGGTCCGATGGACGGAAGCCCGACGAGATTCGCCCGATCAACTGTGAGGTCGGAGTACTGCCTCGCACACACGGGTCCGCCATCTTCACCCGTGGCCAAACCCAGGCGCTGGTCAACATCACGCTGGGTACAATCGCCGACGAACAGAAGATCGACGGTTTGGGTGAGGAGTTCTATAAGAAGTTTCTCCTCCATTACAACTTCCCGCCGTATTGCGTTGGCGAGACCCGTATGATTCGTGGGCCGGGCCGTCGCGAGATCGGTCACGGAGCGTTGGCCGAACGCGCCCTCACGCCCCTGCTTCCCGATCCGGAAGAGTTCCCTTATACGATTCGCGTGGTGTCGGACATCATGGAATCGAACGGTTCGTCGTCGATGGCCTCGGTTTGCGGTGGCGCCTTGGCGCTGATGGACGCGGGCGTTCCTATTCTTTCACCCGTGGCGGGCATCGCCATGGGGTTGATTATGGAGGGCGAGCGGTACGCGATTCTCTCCGACATTCTGGGTGTGGAAGATCACCTTGGGGACATGGACTTCAAAGTGACCGGCACCGAGTCCGGTATCACTGCGTTCCAGATGGACCTCAAGGTTCGCGGGGTTACGCGCGAGATCATGGCCCAATGCCTCGAACAGGCGCGCTGCGGTCGGTTGCACATCCTCGGGAAGATGGCGGAGGCGTTGGACGCCCCACGGCCCGATGTCTCTTCGCTCGCGCCGCGCATCATCCAGTTGATGATTCCTGTCGATAAGATTCGCGACGTGATCGGCCCGGGCGGCAAGACCATTCGCCAGATTACCGCTGACACTGGCGCGAAGATCGACATCAACGATGACGGTCGCGTCGTCATTGCGGCTTACGATGAGCAAGCCGGAACTTCGGCCCGCGAATGGATTGAGATGCTGACCGAAGAGGTCGAGGTCGGCAAGATCTACAAGGGTAAGGTCACACGCATCCTCAACTTCGGTGTGTTTGTCGAAATTCTACCCGGACAAGAGGGTATGGTTCACATTTCCGACTTGGCCGAAGGCCGGGTTGGACGCTGCGAAGATGTCGTCAATGAAGGTGACGAGATGTCGGTGAAGGTGGTCGAAGTCGACAGCATGGGAAGGATCAATCTTTCCAAGAAAATGGCTGACCGCGATCTCGGAGTTACCCCGCCGAGCGAATATATTGACGAGCCTCCCCGTGAACGCGGCGGTGGTGGTGGCCGTGGTGGTGGTGGCCGTGGTGGTGGTGGCCGTGGTGGTGATCGTGGCCGTGGTGGCGATCGTGGCCGTGGCGGTGATCGTGGCCGTGGTGGCGATCGTGGCCGTGGCGGTGATCGTGGCCGTGGTGGCGATCGTGGTAGTGGCGGCGGTGACCGTGGCCGTGGCCGTGGTAGTGGCGGTGGCGGCGGTGACCGTGGCCGTGGTAGTGGCGGT
>CAYTDF010000246.1:0-7415 GCA_964436365.1 uncultured bacterium
CGGCGACGCTCTGCGATGATCTTCTTCAGCGACCGATAACTTAACGGACCGCGAATCCCGGTCTCTTCGTCGTTTTTGGGGCACGCGATCTGCACTACGCTCAATGCTGCATCCTCGCGTAACGCCTCGTCGTCCAGGAGCGAGGCCGCAATTTTCAGCGCCGCAACGTGTTGCACGTCGGTCAGCCCGGCGAGCACCGCTCTCTTGTCGTCCGGCTCTGTGACGATGGTCAGTACGCGTTGATACAGACGCGCTCGCCTTGCGGGTTGAAACTCGGCGGTCTTCAGCAGGTTCAGTGTACTCTGCAGCGCCAATTCTTGCTCTGCACGCGCTTCCGTGATTCTGAGAGCTTTCAGCAGCGGAGCCGCGGCCGAAGCCTCCGGCCATTCCCCGAGCGAGCGAATCGCGGCTTGCCGCACCTCTTTACGTTTATTCTGTGTGTCCGTGGTGACGGCTTGCAGCGCGTCTTTACCGCCAAGTCGAGCTAGCGTCTGCAGGAGAACCGCTCTTCGCGAACGGCTGTTCTTCTGGAGTGCTTCCAGCACGGCGTCGGCTCGTCTCTCCGGATTTTCGATCTGTCTGGCGATGGAGACGACCACGTTCTGGGCGACGCCTCGCTCATCGTTATCTTTGGCGTTGAGAAGAAGTTCGATCAATCGGCTCTGGTCTTTCACCCCAGCCAGGTTGCTCAGCGCGGCAATCGCGGCCTTGCGAACGTCGATATTGGTATCTGTGGCTTGGGCGTAGACCGTCTCCCGCTGCTTCTCGGCTCGCCGGGCCGAGAGGATTTCCAGCATTGCGACTCGCGCCGGTGCCGCGAGGCTCGGCAACGCTTCGGCAATCGCGCTCAGGGTCTCCTGCCCGGGTGTACGCAGGAATGCCGATTGAATCGCCGCGATCTCTTCTGCGTCATCGGCGCAGCGTAGGGCGGTGAGCAGAGCCGGACACGCCGCTTCGCGATCCAGACGCACGGCCGCCGCCACGGCGCTGAGCCGCACCGGCAAATTCGCATCTTTCAGGGCTTCCAGTACAGCGGAGAGGGCGGACGTGTCGCCTCGTCGACCCAGCATGGCCACGATCTCCTCGCGCACCGTAGGGCAGACTCTTTCCTGTTTGGCAATCCATTTCTGGGTTACTTTCTCTCCGGGAAGCTCCTCCGCGAGGGCCAGTGCGGTTGCGCGAAACGCTTTCTCGTTACTAGACATCGCCCTCAACAGATATTTGTTCGCACGTTCGCCACGGGCGGCGACCAATGTGCTCAATGCCGCGCACCGAACATGGATTCCTTCCGGCCCGGAGTGGCTTCTCATCAGCTTACGGCAGATACGTTCGCATCTGCCGGTTTGACCGCTTTCCGTGAGACGTTTGGCGTAGAGAAGGTAAAGCGACGCGGCTTTCGATCGCTCGTAAGGCTCCACGCACGCAGCCGCCTTGGCCAGGACTCTGCCCGCCGATGAGTGGCCGATGTTGGCGATAGCGTACAGCGCTGTACGGCGCGTCTTCACTTCCTCGCTTTTTGCGTAAGGCAGCAGCGCTTTCGCGGCGGCTGTCGCCTGAAGATCCCCCAATGCTTTGATGATGGTGACGCGGGCGTCGCCTTCCACAGCGGGGAGTGCCTGGAGCAACGCCGGAGCGACGGCCTCCGAGCCGATGGCCAGCAGGGCCTGCACTGCGGGTTCGCAGAGCGTCTTGCTTGTGAGGTATGGACACAGAACGGGGACGGTCTCTTCCTGTCCCACCACCTGGAGTTGGCGGATGAGAAACGCTGCAACCTCAACATCCGCTTCTTGTTGCAACGCCCCGCCCAGTGCATTGGCCAGCGTCAGACGCTCCGCTTCGGCTCCCGCCCGGCCAACGTATTTTGCCAATCCGCTTAGAGCGAACCGCGCTTTGGTGTCGTCGCCTGTACCCGGCGCCACCAGCAGTCCGCACATCTCCTGAACGGCCCCCGGTCCGAGCCCGATCAACTCCGCGTTCAGTTTCGCTCCGGCCTGCACCGATTGAGCGGGCATCTTCCCTAGAAGATCGGTAACCGGTGAAGCCGGGGTGTCGGTGGAAAAGATGCACGATGCGACGAAGAGTGCTAGGAAACCGGTCGCGTGTGTAATTCGTATTTGGCGGTGCATTGTCTCACTCCCAATCAGCGTTTAGAGTGTGCGCTGAAGTACTCGTCGTTAATCCGTAGTCGAACGGCGCGCGATGCTGGCGACTCAGCCTTTCCCTCGCACTTCGTTCACAGATGCCAAGGGGCGCGCATCGGTTGATCGATCAGCCGGTTGGCTTCCTCGTCGTCGATAAACTGCTGTGCGTCCGGATCGTAATTCAGGTTTCTCCCCAGCCGGACCGCGATCTTACCCAGATTGATCAAGGTCGTCGAACGATGGCCGTTGGCTTCGTTGAGGGCGAACTTCCGGCGTGTACGAACCGCCTCCGCGAAGTCCGTCATTTGCGGTTCCGGGTCCGGAAACGCGGCCAGTTTCTTCTGCAGGTTGGGGATGTCGGACTTGAATCCGCGGTACAGTTTCCCTTCGGGACCTTCGAGGAAAGCCGGGTTCTTCTCTTTCCCTTCGCCGTCCAAAATGATTTCGCAACCGTCCGCGTATTTCATACGGATACGCCGCCAAGAACTCACCGCGTCCGGATGCTGTTGGGGGGCGTCGACCTCGATCTCCACCGGGCTGGTTTCGTCTTTACCGAGCAGGTATTGAATCGGGTCCAGATAGTGCTGCCCCATATCGCCCAGACCGCCGCCGTCATAGTCCCAATAGCCGCGAAACGTCCCGTGTGTGCGATGGCGGTGATACGGTTTACAGGGTGCCGGGCCCAGCCACATATCGTAATCGAGAGTTTCGGGGACCGGTTGGGGGGGCAGGTTCGTCTGGCCGCTCCAATAGAACTTCCAGGCAAAACCTGTCTGCGAGCTGACCGTTGCTTTCAGTGGCCAGCCTAGCATTCCGCTTTCCACCAGTTTCTTGATCGGTCGGACTTCCGTGCCGAAACCGTAATATCCGCCGCGAAACCGAAACCAAGTGTTGATGCGGAAGATCCGTCCGTTACGCTGGACCGCCTCCACCACTTTCTTGCCTTCGCCGATGGTTCTCGTCATCGGTTTCTCGCACCAAATATCCTTTCCCGCCTCGGCTGCGGCGATCGAGATCAGCGCGTGCCAGTGTGGCGGCGTCGGGATATGGACGATGTCGATGTCGGGCCGCGCCAGAACCTCGCGGAAATCCGCATACCCTTTCACATCGTCGGAATCCGCTTGTTCGATCGCTCGTTCGAGGTGGTTTCTATCGACATCGCAAACCGCGAGAAGCTTCGAGCCGGGCAGGTAGCGCAAGTGGCCTCGGCCCATGCCGCCCACACCGATGACCGCACGCGTCAGTTGCTCGCTTGGAGCGGTCCGCCCCGGACCGCCGAGCGCGTGACGGGGAACGATGCTAAAAGCGGTCGCCGCGCCTGCTATATTCGCGGATTGTCGTAGGAAAATTCGTCGGGAAATGGGTTTCTTTATCATAATTGTGGGGTGATCTCCTATCCCGTGGCTCTGGATCGTTGGCTTCTTTGCGTTCATGAAGGGGACCGGCTGGATCGCGTCGTGAGTCCACCGGGCCGATACGAACCCACCCGCGAGATCTGTCGCGCCAGCCCTGGAAATAACCGTTCTGGACCTGATAGCGCTGAACGCGGTGGGACACGCCTCCAAACGAGTTTAGACACGGCCCCTGGGCACGTCAACCAGGCCTGTGGATACCCGGCCAACCTGGTTCGAGAGGGATCTGTGCTACCCTGTTCTGTGGTGCGAGAGTGCCCATTATCCTCAAGGGGTGAAACATGCATGACCGGTTTCCGTCGGGTAGACGGTACGCGTTCACATTAATTGAATTGCTCATCGTGGTTGCGATCATTGGGATTCTGGCGGCGATTGCCGTCCCGAATTTCCTCAACGCTCAGGTGCGTTCGAGAATCGCACGCGTGCTGGCCGAGCAACGAACGCTGGCCGGTGCGCTCGACAACTACATGCTCGACAACAACGGACTCCCTCCCGAGCGCGCCACCAGCGCTAACGACTATCGGGGTTATAAGTACTTAACCACACCCATAGCCTATATCAATGCAATTTTGACCGACCCGTTTCATGTGAAATTCGGGAGCGGTGGTGGCAACGATTTGGACTCGTTCTACGAGTTTTTCGTCACCCGTCGCGCGGGTTCACTCAACAATATGTACAACATCGAATGTGTGGGGCCCGACGGATTCGACGATTTTCAGCCGACCAGCGGGTACCCTTCCCACTCCGCGACATTCGACTTCTACGAGGGCAGCAACGGGTTACGCAGCAAGGGCGATATCTTGCGAGCGGGTGGTGTTTACACTCCGCGTTGGTACCGCGAACGCCGGGGCGGTCCCGCCACCACCGGACCCGAGTGGATGTAGGTCTAAACTGTTCTGCCCAAAATCTTCTCCGGCGAACCCCTCCCGTGATCCCCAAGTGGAATCAAGCCGTCAGGCTTGGTTTTCGTTGCTTTCAAGAAGAAGACACGGCAAGGGTCACGGGCTGGAGGTCCCGAGGCAAGTCTCGAACAACTAGATGCAGGTCCCCCCTCAAACTACTCGACAGCGATTGGAACTGCAATCGTCGTGTCTTGAGGCGCTTGGCAACTGCTGTCGTTGCAGGCCTGCGTGTTGAGCGAGAGCAGCAGTGTCGTCGAACCGGGCTGGGCTTCTGGCGAGAGTGTACACGTCGCGGCAAGCGTAATGTCTCCCTCGTAGACCGAGAGAGAGTCCTGGCTGAATGCGAGCGTCACCTCTTTTCCTACAGGATACTCAACGTCATCGAGCGCGATCTGTTCCATCTCTTCTTGTGCCGCAATCTCGGTGGGTACCAGGTAGCTCTGCAACGGTTTGCTGGAGTTAATGTGCCATCCTTCAGCCACGGCGATGCGGATATCGATCTTGAATCGGGCGCCGGGACTGAGTCTCTCTTGGGGAGCCGTTGCTTCGATCGTGACCGGGCCCTGCGTAACGGAGAAATCCACTTGTGAACCGGCTCTTTTGTCACTCGTCTCCGCGCCCGCTGTACCGTCAGGTACGGAGGCATCCAAATAGAGGGCGGTGGCCAGGACCAGGCTTTCGGTCGCACGCGGTGCGCGGTTCACCATATCCAGGAACGGCGTGATCGTCTTCCTGGCGAGGTCGCGGTATCGCGTTTCCCCCGTAACGTTTGCCAACCGCACCAACGCTTGCGCGGCGATGCCGTTCCCTGAAGGCACCGCGTTATCCATTGCTTTCTTGGTCCGATACAGAAGTTTCTCGTGGTCCTCCGAAGTGAAATAGAATCCGCCCTCCGTCTCGTCTTGATAGAGTGCGAGCACGGTCTGAGTGAGGTTCTGGGCTTCGTCGAGCCAGCGCGCTTTTCCGGATGTTCCGTGCAGTGTCAGCAGGCCGTCGATGAGGAAGATGTAATCGTCCAAATAGGCGTTCAGTTTCGCCTCACCTTTTCGATACGTTCGCAGCAGGCGTCCATCTCGGCGCATCGTTGTCAGGACAAAATCGGCGCATCGTTCGGCGGCCGTCAGGTAGCGCGGTTCGTCGAGATGTTTCGCGCCGTAGGCCAAACTCCCGATGGCCAGACCGTTCCAGGCGGTCAAGACCTTGTCGTCCAGGTGTGGCCAGATACGTTTGTCACGAATCGCGCGCAGTTTCCCCCGAGCCGTCTGAAGTCTGGTGACAAGTGTTTCAATAGGCATCCCTTCGGCTTTGGCGATGGTTTCCAGGTCGTCCTGAAGATGCGCGATACTCGTACCGGGGTGGTGCCCGCCCGCTTCCTCGGAGTAGTTGCCATCCTCCTCGATGTTGTAGACACGACAGAAGAACTGGCCTTCCTTCTCACCCAGGATATCCTGAATCTCGGAAGGCTCCCAAAGATAGAACTTACCTTCCTCGCCTTCGCTATCCGCGTCCAGTGCGGAATAGAATCCACCTTCCGGGCTGGTCATGTCACGCAAGAGCCAGTCGAAAATCCCTCTCGCGACGTGCCGGTAGTTTTCGTCACCGGTGGCGCGGTAGCCGTCGATGTATGCCCGCCCCAGCTGCGCGTTGTCGTACAGCATCTTTTCGAAGTGCGGCAAGAACCAGCGCGCGTCTGTCGAGTACCGGTGGAATCCACCGCCGATATGATCGTGAATACCGCCCAATGCCATCGCGTCGAGTGTGGCCGTAGCGATCTGGAGGGCTTCATCGTTTGGTGCGTGCGCTCTGTCTCCAAAGATCAAGTTGAGGCTGGTGTGCGGTGGGAATTTCGGTTGGCTACCGAAGCCGCTGTGGCGGCTGTCGAAATCACCTTTCAACTGTTGCAGGGCGCGTTCCACCAGAGTTCTAGAGAACTCGCCACTCGACGTCGGCTGGCTGGAGGCGTTGGCGTACTGCTGCATGGCCTCGGCGACCCGTTCCGCTTGTTGAAGTACCGTGTCGCGATTCGAGTCCCAGGCTTCGGCCAGTTGCTGAAGCAGTGATTTGAAACCTGGCCGTCCGTAGCCGTCGGTGGGAGGGAAGTACGTTCCACAGAACCACGGTTGGCCCTCCGGAGTCAGCCAAACCGAGTTCGGCCAGCCTCCCTGTTGCGTAAACAACTGTGTGGCGGTCATATAGATATCGTCGACATCCGGGCGTTCTTCGCGGTCGACTTTTATTGCGATGAAGTATTTATTCAGTATTTCCGCGATGGCTTCGTTTTCGAACGATTCACGCTCCATCACATGACACCAATGGCAGGTAGAATATCCAACCGAAAGGAAGACGGGCTTGCCCTCTTTTCGGGCCCGTTCGAAGGCCTCGTCGCCCCAGGGGTACCAGTCCACCGGATTCCGGGCGTGTTGCAGCAGGTACGGGCTCTTCTCGAAGATCAGACGATTGAACTCGGCTCCGCCGTCGGGCGGAAGGCTGGCGATTTCAAGGGCGGATGGCAGTGCGGCGTGCTCGGTTTGCGTGTTCACAGACTCTTCCCTAACTGTTTTGGCAGGCGGATTCGCGGGCAATCCCAGCAGCACCGCCGCAAAGCATAGCGCCTCGAATCGGATCGCAATGCTCTTTCGGTACCGGGGAATTGGGGCTCTCATGGCTCAATCGCCTTTCATGTCGAAGCGGTGACGACAGACTACGAAAGTTTCCAGGACAGCCTAGCTTCCAGTCTTGACAAGGTTGGGGAGTGGGGGACAAGTCACATCGGATGCTCTTTTGTACACGTAGGGAGCATGTGTGGGGAAAGTCGTTCAGCGTGCGGTCGCTGCGATCAATCGTTCGATTTCGAAACCGTTGTCTTGAAGTCGCGTACGCTGTTGTTCCAGCTGGCCGTCGCCCAGCAGTAACACGATATCGCATCCGTCACTCTTGAGCGCATCGACGGCTTCGACTGG
>CAYTDF010000247.1:0-7283 GCA_964436365.1 uncultured bacterium
CCCAATCTCAACCCAACCAACCCAACCATAACCCAACCCTAACCCCAATTTCAATACCAACCCCATGCCCAATGGAGAGATCGAGCCACGTCAAGCGGAGCGGTTCCGTGAAATCGGCCGATGGCTCGAGAAGTACGGCAGCAGTATCTACGGTACGCGGGGTGGACCGTTTCGAACCGAATCTTGGGGCTTGAAGTTCGGCACAACCAATCAGGGAACCTCCGATGCCGATGCGTCATGGGGTGTCTCGACCCGCAAAGGCAACACGATCTACCTGCATATTCTGCATTGGCCCAGCGATACAGTTGAGCTGCCGCCAATCGATCGTAAGATCGTCACCTGGTCGGTCATGACCGGCGGACAGGCAGCGATCAGGCAGACCTCGCAAGGCATTCGAATATCCATCCCCCCGGAAGATCGAGATTCACTCGACACGATTGTCAGAGTCGAACTCGACGGCCCGGCACCGGATGTCGTCACCGGGCAGTTAGGAAGACAGTGAGGACGAGGACTATGAAGAGAATCCAGATTGCCTTGGGAACACTGGTCCTGCTGGGGGCGCTGTGCGGGATTGGGGCCGCCGCCGAAAAGACCCGCGGCGATGGCAAAGCCCCGTTCGCGATGCGTGTGCTGTATGCGCCCGCACATTTCGGAAACAGCTATGAAGCGATGGGCCGTAACGAGATGCGCTCGCTACTGAGCGAGGTCAAACACTGGGGATACACTCGCTACGCCGACTGGTTCGATACGGTGGACTGCTCGGATCCATTCGCCGACGAGCACCACAACTTGGCCATGGCGCTGTGGCAAGAAAAGAAGGCCCACTTTCTCAGCGCGCAAGAAATAGGGCTGGCCTGTGATCTCATACTGACACCGAACCACGTCTACGCGGATCAGTGCCATCCGAATGTCGCCGCCACCATCGGCAAGCATATCTTCGGTCAGCTGGTCTGCCCCTCCAACCCCAAGGGCCGCGCAATCATTCTACAGAACTACGAGAATCTCTTCGGCGATCTGGCCGAGTACGGCGTTCGGCTTTCGGCGCTGTGGGCGTGTCCGTACGACTACGGCGGATGCGCGTGCGCCAATTGCGCACCGTGGATCGTCACATTCGCTCAACTCTCCCGTAACATCTACCAGGTGGCCCGCAAACACCACCCCGGCATCGAAATGCGCTTCATCGGCTGGTGGTGGAGCGAGGAGGAACATCGTCTGTTCGCAGACTGGGCGGACGACAAGGCCCCCGGATGGGCCAAGAGCATCGCCCTGCATATCCCTTACGGCTCCAGCGACGTGGCAGATGTGCGTCTGCCTCGAGGTTGCGAGCGGCAGGCGTTCGTGCATATCGGCTACTCGGAACAAGCGAAACCTAAGGATATCTATGGCCATCTAGGCCCGGTCATCGCCGCCGAACGAATCGAACAGACCGTGGCCGCCCTCTCCGCAAGCGGATGCACCGGTGTCATGGCCTATTCGGAGGGGGTCTATGACGACGTGAACAAGTGCCTTCTTGCGGGACTTTCTTCAGGAGAATTCGCTTCGAGCGATGAGGTCTTGAAAGCGTATGCCGGGCGCTACCTCGACGCAGACGATAGAAACATCAGAGAGTGGCCCGCGTGGCTGCGGGCTTGGGGCAAACCCTACGCGGTCGACGCGGAAAAGGCCAAGCGGGAACTCGATTCAATGCAGCGCACCGATCCTAGGCACTGGCGTTTCGATCAATGGACATCCAAGTGTGCATTATTCCGCATTCACACGAAGATCATGCGGAATATCGAATGGACGCCAGAGCGGTTCGAGCTCGTCGACGCCTTTTGGGCCGAGCAGGAACGGTTACAGCGTGCGGTTTGGGGCCTCGGTCCGCAACGCCATGTGCTGGCGCGTGACTTCAGCCCCATGCCGTGGTACCGGGAGTGGGTGAAAGCCAAAGACCTAAAGTAGAGACGGCGGGGCCATTACCGTGCCCGTAAATACCAGCCTCCCGATGCGCCCCCAAACTGGGCCATGTCGCCGTAACTCGCAAGACCGTTGGATGAATCGTACAGCCGGAAATAGCCATCCCATGCGCGGTCGGGACCGTAACTGTAGATGCCAAACGCAATGCTCGGGACCACGCTGGGTGATGTGTCGTACCAGCTGGCGTGGTTGCTGTAGAACTGCCCGGCGTTGTAGTTGAAGATCAGCAGCGGCTGCATGGGAAGATCCTGGTATTTCCCATATCGATTCTTCGATCGTTCGCTGAAGAGGTCCATCGGCGAAGCGGATAGATAGGCGATCGGCGATGTGAGATATCGATACTGGCGATCGAAGTCCGTCGGATTTCCTGCGGGAAGAGAATGGTGCGGAGGAAAGTTGCTGCTGTCCGTCCTGTAGGATTCGAGAGCGTTTTGAACGGCTTTCATGTCCGCTCGGACGCGGGATAGTTTCGAGCGCGTGATCGCCTGCTGGAAATTGGGTACGGCGATGGCCGCGAGGATGCCGATGATCGCCACGACGATCAGCAGCTCGATGAGCGTGAAAGCCTGTTTGGAGTAACGCATCGTTCACCTTGTGGTGTCAGGCATGCCCAACGTCACACCTCACTTCTCTCCATCGACACCGAAGCGCCGCGTTACAGATACTTCTTGAACCACTTGAGCGCGTCGGGCACGTAATCCTTGGCTAACCTGTGACCGGCCTCGTAGAAGATCAAGTCTTTCTTCTCTCCGGGGATGAGCTCTTGAATCCGCTTCGCATCCTCGACACTGCACAGCGGGTCGGTAAGGCCCATCAACATCAGATGCGGACGTCCGGCCAGCCCCCTCGCGTAGTGGTTGACCGCGATCTGCTCGTGGCTCTGCGCCCAAGACGGCACGACACACCCGACGCTCACCTGGATGCGCGGTTCCACAGCCGGTAGCAGGATGCTTTGCAGCCCCCCCATGCTGTAGCCCAGAACTCCTAAGCGCTTGGTGTCGATATCGTCCCGCGTCTCCAGATAGTCGATACCACGGCGATAGTCCACCGTGCTCTGGATGACAATATCCGCAACCGTGAAGTAGTTCTTTCGTCCATCATTTCCCGGGCCGGTGTAAGCATTAACCAGAGCGTAGTCGTTCTCGGCGATACGGTCGCCGTGCGTCGGGGCATCGAGCGCAAAGACAGCGTATCCCGCTTCGAGCAACGCCTTCCTCGCGTTTCCGCCACTGATGTAATTGTCATCCTGCCACCAACTCATCTTCGAGCCGGACCATCCGTGCAGCAACAGCACGCAGGGATAGGGCGCGGTCCCGGTTTGGGGAAACTCGAGATACCCCGGAACGAAACAGCCACGGGTCCCACGGAAGACGATCTTCTCGCGGCGTGTACCGTCTTGCTCTTTGTTCTCCACGATGCGAGCCTCCAGCGGAATGCTGGGGTCGTGATCGTAGAACTTGCAGATCAGGCGAAAACCATCCTCCCCAATCGCGCCCATAGGCTCGGAGGAATCTTCACCGTAAACCGGCACGCTGTGAAAACAGAGAACGGGAGCGACGATCAGAAACAACACAACGCTTTTATACATTTTCCATGCCCTCTTACGGATATTCATAGATTGGAAATTTCTCATTTCGGCTAATTGCCATTCCCGTTGATGGTATTCCCAGCGGCGGGAGACGTCAACCACAACACATTCTCTTTGTTACTGCACAGGGAAAATGTTAGGGTCCAGCGTTCCGCGTGTCGTACTCTCGTCCCGTTCATGCTAGAATCACCGATGAGACGAATCCGCCGTTTCTCTCCACGGCGGTTCGGACTATTCCGCGTGTGGCTTACAATAGGATGGCGATGAAACAATTAGCTTTTCGTACATTTCGAGGAGGCCCAGTCCGAGCGTTCTTGTGCACATGCACGGTTCTTGTTGTGTCGACACATTTCCTGGCTTCCGCCAGTGCGGCAGAGAAAACAGTCGACGACTGGATCCGTCAAGCGGGAAACCTCAGCAGCGATTCGCAACGACTCGATCACCTAAAACGGTTTCGCGAGACCACCGAACAGGATACGCAGCTACAAGCGGATCTCGACCGGATGATCGCTGGCATTGAACGGTATCTACACGATCCGAATCTCTGTTATTTCAACAGGACCGTTTTTGATGAACAGGACTGGGATTTCGGCCTCGCGACAGACTCGCCTCTGCATCCATTGACCTATCTCTATCGAGCGAGAATGCTGATCTGGGTAGCGCTCGAACACGGTGGAGTGTGGAATGTCCCCGCGCGTAGACGAGAGTTCCTGGGCCGAGCCGTCGATTATCTGGAGCGGGCAAAGAAGGCGTTTCCAGAAAACGGTATTGCACGAATGTATCTGGGGGAACCGTTGGAGGCTCCCCATCCCTCCCCTGTCCAAGGTGCACCACGTTGGGCGACCTAGCAACGTGATGGACTTGAACGCCTGGCGGAGATCATCGAGTGGTGGATCGACAACCGGCTACAAAAGAACGGCGAGTATGGGGGTGGCTGGGGAGACGACTGTGAAATGTGGCGATGGTGGACACCGGTGCTTGTCGGCTTTGAAAGCCCCAAGATCGCTGAGGCACAGGCCCGTTTTTCGCGCGCTCTCCTCGCGCAACCGTACATGCGAAAAGGCTACTCTTCGCATCTGACCGATGTGGAGCATTCCGCGGAAGATTCTGCGGATACGATCACACCGATGATGCATATCGAACCGGACGCAGCCGACTGGCGTGCACGTGCCGAGCGTCTGGTCGAACGAATGGAGACGCTGTGGACAGGACGTAACCAGCGCGGTTTTCTCCAGTTCAAGAGCATTTATTTTAGCGTGGATAGAGTGGAAGAACGTCCGGAACGCGCTTGCGATACCGTCTACCATCCCCGTGCCATGCAACCGGCCTTGCTGTACTGGCAACGGACAAGGGATCCCCGTTGCCAACGATTGTTCAGCGCGTGGATGGATACTTGGATCGACGCCACCCGGCGTGAGGAACGCGGCAAACCGGCGGGGATTATCCCCAGCGGAATCCATTGGCCTGAAGGCCACGTCGGCGGAGCGAGCGACGCGTGGTGGTATCCCGAAGTTGGACGAGAAGCGTCGCTGTACCGTTGGCCGAGCGCAATGAGTATGATGACCCATACGCTCCTGCTCACGTATCACATGACCGGTGACGAGAAATATCTCGAACCGATTCGTTCCATGGCCGAGATTCGGCTTCGGTATCTGGAGCAGCCTCCTGGGAATAGCCCCCAACCCGGCAGCGAAGCCTGGTGCGCATCGAAGATGAACCTGGCGGGCGTGTTGGCCAAGTACCGATTTCTATCCGGCAATACGGAGTTCGACTCGCTGCTAGCGAGAGAGAGGAGCCCCTATCTCCAGTTTCGCCTTCATGGAGAGCGCGAAGCTCTAGAAAGGGCCCTGGAAAAGAACGCCGCCGCGCTCGGAGTGAACCTTGAAGGCTATACCAGTGAGGTGCATTATACCGATCGCGTGCTTCGCTTCCCCGCCCTCTTCAGTCCCGGAGCCATGTTTGAGAAAGGGATACCGGGCATACACACACCCAACCCCAGTCTGCTCTACTCGACGGTGACCGGAGACCCTGGCAGCGTCGGCTATTGCCCGCTCAATCGCGTCAAATGGTTGACACACCCACGCGAGATCGCCGCGCTTGTCACCGACTCGGGGAAGACTCACTTGACGGCGGAACTCTTCCATTTCGGGAAAACCGCGCGCGAGATGGGCGTGGAACTCTACTTATTCGAACCGGGAGAGTACGTCTTGCAGCTTCGATCCATTGAATCCGGACGGGAAAATCTCACACAAGAATTCGAGGTGGCCGGCCCCAGAGCGCGTGTCGCGTTCACATTACCAGCGCGGCGGCTCACGATCATGGATATTCAGCATAAGAATTGAACCAGTTGGCGGGATTACGTGAGAGCAGGCGCGCGCTCTAACGGAGACGGTCCGTTCGCTTCTGGGCCATGTGTTTAGCGGCGACGCCATCTTTCCCCAGTAAGAGCGCACGTTCCGGACTGGAGAGGATCCGGTCGATCATACACTCGATCTGATGGCTCTCGAGGTTCAACTTGAAGTAGCCCATGCGAACCCAGTCGACAATGTCTTCTTCCGCAAGCGGGGTCTCGGCGTAGTTCACTCGCAACTCTTGAAAAGGATCGTCCTTCTCCTTCGGCAGTACGGAGTCGCGCGCGGCGAACGCCTCGAGGAGTTGAACGATCGTGACGGGAAGCCCTCCCATCCCCACCATGATTTTGGCGCAGGCGCACAGGAGTTCGTCCGCACGGGTGTTGCAGGGGGGACACAGAAGGCCGATCAGCTCACGTCGGTTGTGACGCCGGATCGCTTCGGGGGGAGGCGTGAAATCCGTCGCACACTGCGTACACGAAACAACCGAGTTGACGCTGAGTTTTCCATACAATGCATACGTGCTTCTTCGTAGACCGATCTCCGTGTATGAGGGGGCGGATGTGTCGTCGGCATGTTCCATCTGTTGAAGTTCTGCGAGGCTACTCTTGCTACGGTGCTCCTTAGGAGCAGCGAGGATGTCGCCATCCCAGAAATCGATCTTCTTGAGTTCTTTGAGGCGACCGATTTCGGACGCTGTCAGAAGAGTACCGGTTCGATAGAGCACCTTACCACTGACCGCACGAATATCCTGGTCGAGAGTTACATTGACGGGAACATCGTCAATGCTGAAATACCGGGTACGGCTCTCTTCAGAACTCGCTCGTCCTTCGTCTTTCGGGGAATCCGGTTCCTCTCGCACCTCTCGGTCTTCACTTGAGGACGCTTCGCCATCGCTCACGAGCGTATCCGGCTCAGGGTCACTCTCGAGAGAGGGGGGAGAACACTCGCGCTCGTCGCCTGTAACTTTGGCAACCTGGGAAGCCTCCTCCGATTCGAGCGACTCTTCGAAGGCCGGAGCCGGGGACGTTTTCTCTTTCTTGGCTCCCCCGGAATCGATCAGCACCCCTTCGCCCATTGCCTGTTTCTTCAAGGCCGAGGCCACCGATGCGCGAATATCGGTAAGTGAGAACTCGTCGGCGCCAAGATCGACGCGCTCGTAAACATGATCGGGTTTGATCCAGAACGCGTCGTACTCCTGACGCAATGCTTTGCCAAGATGTTCCTCCAACGCATCTGAAGTCACCGGTTTCAGGAGAAAAGCGTTGGCGTCGAGCGCTCGCGCTCGTTCGATCGTGTCGCGATTCCCTCGCCCCGTAACGAGAGCGAAGAGGATGTCACGAGGAGCCCGCAGACGGCCGCTACGAATCGCTTTGAGCAGCTGGAGC
>CAYTDF010000248.1:0-7269 GCA_964436365.1 uncultured bacterium
CGCCTCTCGTGGCCGTCGTTCTGGCCGCGCTTATCCTGGGGTATGTCTGTATCTCGATCTACATGATCTTTCACAAAGACAACCAACTGGAAAAGCTCCGGAACGATAAATATATCCTGCAGACCGAGAAGGACCAGATGAAGACGGACTTCTCGGTTCAGACGGACAAACTCAAACTGCGGATCACCGAACTCGAACAGAGGGTCAAGATTCTCGACATCATTGAGGAGTTTCAGCCTGGCGATCAATCCAGCAGCCTCGAACCCGATGAATCCAAGCGGCTGGCCATGGTCGTTCAGCAGGAGAGTAAGCGATACGGATACGATCCTTTGCTGATCCTGGCTCTGATCGCCACGGAATCCACATTCCGGGCTGACGCCCGCTCCAAAGTCGGTGCGACGGGGCTGATGCAGATGATGGAGAGAACTGGAAACGAGATCGCCGCGAATCTCAAGGACGTGGTCTGGGAGGATGAGGAGAAGATCGACTGGAGCGGTAAGGAAACCCTCATGGATCCTGTCCAAAACGTCCGTATGGGTACGTTTTACCTCGCCCGGTTGATTCTTCAGTTTGGCAATGTCAAGAACGGTATCCGCGCCTACAATCAAGGCGAGACTTCTATCCGCTCCCGTCTGCGTAAAGGCTCGACCCTACCCAGGGTCTATCTGCGGCGGGTGATGAGATACTACGACCGGTTTCGGGCCATGGGCACAGAAAAGCCTGGCTCGGGTGACACCAAAGAGGTCTCGCCTGTGACAAGAAAGCCAACAGTCGCCGTGGCGACGCCCTCCGAGCCCGCCGGCCAACATCCCGCCGCCGTGACGAACGTCATCCCTTCAGCCTCTCCTGTCCCTTTGCTCTCACCTCCCGAGACAGAACCTCTCGTGGCGACTCCGGTCGCCGATACCGGTGGTGATTTAACGACAGCCTCCGAGGTCACAAGCGAGGCGACGAGTGAGATCGGCCACATCGAGGCCGAACCTGTAAGCCAGGTGGATGCCGCCGCGCCTGCCGGGAGCTGATTCCTGATTTCACAGCCGACAGCGCCTTTTGTGAGTCTCTCCGCGAACCCCTCTCTGTGTGCGGCGGATGCTATCCGCATGGAGGGACACCGGATCTTGCGGGAGAGATTCGAAGCGATCTGAATGCGCCGTTTGAACGTCATGACACCAATGGAGCGATCGGGTATGAGTACAACATCGTGGATTCGCATCTTTGAACCTTTCTCCGCCGTCTCTTCCTTCATAGCACCCAAGCGAAATGAGCCCTACGCCTATCGGACGCGATCTCTGAGAGGCGTTCTCGCTCTTCTCGTGCTGATCGCGGCTCTCACCCCGGCTGGGGTTCGTGCCGACACATTGAGTCAACTGCGCCAAGAGCTCGACCGGCTCTTCAGCGATGAGCGATTCGACGACGCTCAATGGGGTGTCCAGGTCGAATCTCTCACGAGCGGGAAGGTGATCTATCGGAAGAACGGCGGCAAACTCTTGGTGCCCGCCAGTAATCAGAAGCTGCTGACTGGGGCAGCCATTCTGCTCGAACGAGGACCCGACGCCACCTTCGACACGCTGCTATACCGGACCGGACCGGTGGAGGGGGGAGTGCTCGAGGGCGATCTGGTGATTCGGGGCGGCGGCGATCCAAGCATTGGCGGGCGGTTTCACAAGAACGATCTTACGTTCACCTTCCGGCAATGGGCGCAGGTCTTGAAACAGGCTGGAATCACACGCATCTCCGGCTCCGTTGTGGGCGATGACAATCTCTTTGACGACCGGCTCTACGGCGACGGATGGCAGATTGGCGATCTCGCTTATTGGTACGCTGCGGGCGTCTCCGCGCTAAACTTCAACGACAACTGCGTCGATATTGTGATCCGGCCCGGGAAGACTCTCGGAAAACCGGCGCTCTTTGACGTGAAACCGTCGACGAAGTATCTCAAGATCGTCAACAACACTCGAACCGTGGCCAAGACGCCGAAGGGGAAGGGCGCATTGCGGGAGATCGACATGCGCCGCAATCCCGATAGTCATCGACTCGAACTCCTGGGGCCGGTCCTCTCCTCCGCCAAATCCGATCTGGAGTGGGCTTCCGTTCCCAATCCCACCCTCTATACCGCCACGGTCGTTGCCGAGGTCTTGCGGAAGGAGGGAATTCAGGTCGATGGCCCACCCGCGGACATCGATGACCGTAAGAATCTCACCAGCCATTCCGACTCCGTGCCCGAAGCCTGGACCCTGATTCACACCGAGAAATCCCCGCTCCTCTCCGATTTGTTAGCGGTCTTTCTCAAGAAGAGCCAGAACCTGTACGGCGAATGTTTCTTGAAATACCTGGGTACCCGGAAAGGCCAGGCGCAGGGTTCATTCAAAGCGGGCGTCGATCGGCTCAATACGCTCCTGGAGGGGATCGGTGTGTCTGAGGATGGGTACCGCGCCGTGGATGGTTCGGGTTTATCGAGGAAGAATTTGGTCACCCCCGCCGGGCTTTGCAGTCTCTTGCGGGGCATGACCGAAAGTCGGCACGCCGCTGTGTTCAAGAACTCGCTTACGCAAAGCGGCCGGGGTGGTGGCACGCTCAAGAACCGGATGAAGGGCACTGCGGCCGATGGCAAAGTTTTTGGAAAGACCGGCTACATCAATCGGGTTCGCACGCTGTCGGGATACGTTGAGAATATGGACGGTGAGACCTTTGTCTTTTCGTTCCTGGCCAACAACTATCGCACCAGCAATACGCAAGTCGAGAAGCTTCAGGATAGGGCTTGCATCCTTCTCGCCAGTTATACGCAGAAGAAGTAAAGTATCTCTGAAACATGGATCGAGCGGTCTGGTCTCCACCCAAGCCCGTTCGTTTGGCGACAGATTACAGAAACGGCAGATGGGGGGTATCGCCAACTCCACCCACTGATGGCTGTGTTTGTGCCGCTCTTTGTCGTAAAGTACGCTGTGGTTCAGAGCGATTCTCCAAACTTGCTTCCGGTAGGATGCAAGAAACGCCCCCGTTAGCCGGGGCTGCGCGGGTCTCCAATCGGAAGCGGATTCTTGGGGATCTACGAGAGATTGGGAGCGGATGAAGGGAAGTGCAACCATGTGGCGTACAGTCAGTCGGATCGTTCTCTCCGCGATGGGCTTGCCGTTCTTTCTATCTTTCGGCATGCCCGCGCACGGGCAACCCGTCTCGGAACTACTCGCCTCCAGCCGGATCGTGAAGGTCATTGTCTATTCGGACCGGGCTCTGGTTACCCGCCGTGCGGATCAGACCCTCAAGGAGGGTGTCCAGCGGGTCGTGTTCCAGGATCTCCCCCCGGCTCTCCTCCCGGAATCTATCCGAATCTCGGGTACGGGAGAGAGTGAAGTCATCATTCTCGGCAAGAACACACGCACCAAACCGATGGGTGAGAGCCGCGCCACGGAGAAGACACGGCTGAGAGAAGAGATCGCCACGTTGGACGAAAAAGTCCAGGAACTCGAAGACATACGGACAACGCTCGATGAGAGCCTTGAAGATCTACGTTCTCTGGGCAAGAACTTGGGTGTGCCTCCGCCCCGACCGGAGCGGCCCGGCAAGGAAGAGGAGTGGGTCCCGCTCACACCGGGTAACGTTCCTCCACCTGGCGCGGAAGAAGAGCCCGGGGCTCTTTTGCCCCAGTACAAGTTATTGCAGGATCTTCGGGCCTTGCGTCTGGCTTTACGCAAAGAGGTTCGGATACTGCACCCTCAAGAGCTGGCCTTTGCCCAGCAGTTGGAACGGCGAAAGGAAGAACTCGCCGCGCTCGGCGCCTTGGCCGATACTGAGGGGTTCGAGGTCTCTGTGGATGTGCAGGTCGCCAAACAGGGCCGCGTCCAATTGAGTCTTTCGTACATGGTGCCCGGCGCATCTTGGCGTCCGGTCTACGATGCCCGCTACCTGAAGGCCAAGAACCAGATCGCTCTCTCCTATGGCGCTTCGGTCAAGCAACGCACTGGCGAGGATTGGAAAGACGTCGAACTGATCCTTTCGACGACCAAACCCCATTTCGGCGGACGGCCCCGGACGCTGCAACCTTGGTATGTTCGTCTCCCGGCCTCGTCTCCACCCCCAGGTGAGGCGATCGCTGTCGGAACCAACGGGCAGACCAAACGAAACGGCGTCGACAAACCGCAAGCGGAGCGTGCCCCGGCTCCCGAAGAAGGCGAACTCGAATCCACGGATATCTTCTCGTTCGGCCCTGCGCCGGGCATGACATCGACTGAAGGCCACGCGCTCTCGGAAGACGTGCCCGTTGTTTCCGGAAGTGGTGTCGAGGCCGAGTTCCAGGCACAGCAACCCGCGTCTGTCGACAGCGGCGGGACAGAAGCCAAGGTCTCTATTGCCGATTTGCAGTTCGATGTTGAGATCAGCCGTCTCTCGATTCCCGAACAGGCGCCCTACGCTTATATCCGGGCGTCGACTCGGAATGCGAGCAATCTCATCTTAATAAGCGGGCGTGTGAATGTCTTCTTCGACAGCGACTTCCTTTCCACTTCGACCATCGCGACGACGATGCCGAGAGACGGACTCGAACTCTTCCTGGGGCCCGATCCCCGCATCGAAGTCGACCGCAAGATCCTCGAACGGACGCCCGACACGCACGGTATTCTCGCCCAAGACGGTGAGATCACTCTCCGTTACCGAATCAGACTTACGAATCGCTCGGAAGACCCTCTGGACGTCGAGGTGAAAGAACGCATTCCCGTTCCGATCGATGATGATATCACGGTCAGCAATGTGCGTAGCGCCCCAAAGGCGGCCGATCGAAATGAGGGAGGAACTCGAACTCTGACGTGGTCCGTTTCCCTCGACCCTTCGGGCACCCAGGAGATTGAATACAGCTACCGGGTCCGTTTCCCGAAGGGAGAGACACCGCTCGGTCTGTAATGGAGACGCGTCTACCTGCTGGATCGCTCCGGACAGCCCTTTCCCTTTCTTCGTACGCGGAATCTTCTTTCGGCCGGCCGCTGAGGTCTTCCTATCGAGGATATTCTTTGAGAGCCAGATGAATTCATTCAGAGTCAGTCATAGAGACGGTGCGGCGCGACGCGGCTCGTTCCAGACACCGCACGGACCGGTCGAAACGCCTGCGTTCATGCCGGTCGGGACCAAGGGCACGGTGAAGGCCATGCGGCCCGAGGACCTCGAACGTGCCGGTTGTCAGATGATTCTGGCCAATGCTTACCATCTCCATCTTCGGCCCGGCGAAGAGATCGTCGAGCGCTTGGGCGGGTTGCATCGGCTGATGAACTGGAACCGTCCGATTCTGACCGACAGCGGTGGGTTTCAGGTCTACAGTCTGGCTTCTCTCAGAACGATTGACGAAGACGGCGTCAGCTTCCGCTCGCATATCGATGGCAGTCGGCAGCGCTTCACCCCGGAGCTGGTTGTCCGTCTGCAGGAACGTCTCGGTCCCGATGTGGCCATGGTCTTCGATGAATGTCCGCCTTACGACGCCGAGCGAGAGTATGTGAAGCGGTCGATGGAGCTAACCTGCCGTTGGGCCGCACGGTGCAAACGCGCTCATACGCGTGGCGATCAGGCTCAGTTTGGGATTCTCCAAGGCGGGGTCTACGACGAACTTCGCGAGGAATGCGCGCGACGGCTTCTGGACCTCGATTTCCCGGGCTATGCGATTGGCGGCTTGGCTGTCGGGGAACCGATCATGGAGCGTTTGCGGGTGATGGAGCTCTCGGCCGAACTCCTGCCCGCCGAGAAACCGCGCTACGCCATGGGGTTGGGAACGGCCGCCGATCTCGTCGAAGGTGTCGCCCGGGGGGTTGATATGTTCGACTGCGTTCTACCCACTCGATTGGCCCGAAACGCTCGGTTGCTGGTCTGGGGTGGACGCGTCAACATTCGCCAGCGGAAATACCGTGACGACGAGCGTCCTGTGGATCCCGACTGCCCTTGCAGGCTTTGCCAGGGATACAGCCGCGCTGTGCTCCGCCATCTCTTTCAGTGCGGGGAAATCCTCGCCGCGATGCTGGCCACCGAGCACAACCTAACCTTCTATCAACAGCTCATGCAGCGCATCCGCGATGCCATCGAGCACGGGACGTTCGAGGCGCTCCGCAGCCAACTGGGGCACCGCGAACTTGGCGACCGGCCCGAGGCCGAAGACAACGCTCCCACCGAACCGAAGAGCTCCCCTGGGAAATCCGCGCGCGAATCGATCTCTTAGGCTGCTATAATCCGCAATCGCTATTTGGAGACAACAACAGAAAACATCGCAAAGAGGAATACGACATGCAACTTGGCTTCCTGACGGAGTACACACCTGAACGAGTCGAAAAGGCCGCCGAACTCGGATTCGATTGCCTTTCAATCAACTCTCATCCCACCAACGCTACCGGCAAGGCTCTCGCCACCAAGAAGGGCCGTCGCGAAGTGGCGCGCGTGTTTGCGTCCAATGGCGTGAGGATCTCCGCGACCTGCGCTTATGCGAATTATCTCGATCCTCAGGCGTGCAACCGCGCCGCGTCCGCTTCGTGGTTGAAGAAGGTGATCGGTTTCGCGGCCGAAATGGAGGTTCCGGTGGTTCCGGTTTTGTGTGGACGAGACCCCGAACTCTCTCTGGATGACAACATCCCGCTCGTCAAGAAGGTCTGGACACCTCTTGCCAAGTACGCGTCGGATCGAGGCATCAAGCTGGCCATGGAGAACTGGATGGGCGGGTTGAGCATCGAGCGTGGGATCAACACGGCTGTGGGGCCCTATGCGTGGCGGAGGATTTTCGAGGCCGTGCCCAATGAGGCTTTGGGGCTGGAGTTTGACGCCAGCCATCTTTTCTGGCAGGGAATCGACCACATTCGCGCGTTGGAGGAGTTTGCCGACCGCGTCTATCACGTCCATCTGAAGGACACCGAACTGCTGTATGAGAAGCAGTACGAGTTGGGTGTCACCGGGGGGGCGTTCCGCTTCCGCATTCCCGGTTTCGGCGAGCTCGACTGGCCTGAGTTCTTCTCGAAGCTCTTTGAGATCGGCTACGAGGGTGGGTGTGTCATCGAGCATGAGGACGAGGTCTTCAGCGACGACGATTTCGACGAGGGGTTGCGGCTCGGAATCAACTTCCTGCGTCCGATGTTCCCGAAGGATCGCTGACACACGCTATTGTGTGATTGGTAACCGTAGTATCGCTTGAACGGAAAACGGGATGGGGCTGATTCAACCCCATCCCGTTGCTTTTCTTACAACGCTGTTCCGCTCCATGAGCGTCTCTTGAAACTCTCCCCACAAGGGCGCACGAAGTGCCCCCGGTGG
>CAYTDF010000249.1:0-7238 GCA_964436365.1 uncultured bacterium
AACGGCGATCTGCGGATGCGGGACGGCACGGGAAATATCTCGGAAGCCATGCGCTCGGGAGAATCCGACAACGCCTACCGGCTCGACGAGAAGAAAGTTCTGCGTGTGGTGGAGGCTCTGCGTCAGATCGCGCCGCGGGCCGAGGACCTGGGTGTGGCTCTGGGCATCGAAAACACGATCACCGCGCGCCAGAATCTGCAGATTATCGAAGCCATCGGTTCGCCCATGGCCAAGATCTACTACGACATCGGTAACTCGACCGGCAACGGCTATCCGGTGGTCGAAGAGATTGCCCTGATGGGGAAAGAGAACATCTGCGAGGTTCACCTCAAGGATAAGGGCACTTCGAACTTCGGATCGGAAAAATCCAAAGTCGATATGCCCGCCTGCGCCAAGGCTTTCAACAAGATCGGCTACGACAAATGGTACGTTATCGAAACCAGTGGCCGTAAGGGGCAGTTCGAGCCGGATACCAAAGCCAACGTCGCCTACGCACGGAAAACCTTCGGTTGATTCGTATGGCGAGGCCGGTCCCTCGCTTCACCGTTGCCTGAGCGCCCGTGACCTAACCGCAGAGGGGAACGTTCGATAACCATCGAGCGCTCGGAAGGTGAGGTGCGGTTGTGATCGACGCAATCCTGAATAGTGTGTCGCTTCGTATCCGGGATATTCGCTCTCTTGTCGCGGATCTGGACGAAGAGCGGATGACCGCGCAACCCGTTCCCGGGATGAATCACCCGGCATGGACGATCGGTCACGTTGTCTGCGGTTTTCAGGCGACCGGCGAGGAACTCGGAATCGAGCACTGGCTATCCGAGGAATGGATCGCGTTGTTCGGGCAGGGCCGTGCGCTCGCTGGCGACCCACGCGTTTACCCCAACAAGCAAGAACTTCTAACGGCGCTGGACGATGGGCAGAAACGTATCGTTCGCACGTTGAAAGAGACAAGTGCCGAAGCGCTCGCCGGGCCGCTACCCGACGTTCGCTATCGGGAGATGTTTCCCACGTTGGGCCATGCGGTGTTGAACTGTCTTGCTGGGCATCTGGCGATCCATGTGGGGCAGCTGAGCGCTTGGCGCCGCGCTATGCGGTTGCCGGGGGACACGGGAAGCGGGGTATGAGTAAAGCGGTTCTCGAAAGTAATTCCCTTTTGGCGAAGCCAAAAGAAGGAAGAGACCTGCAAAAGCCACTGTAGCGTTGCTTGATTATTCGTCCGCGAAGGGGACGCTCCCAAGATCAACTCCATGAGCTCGTCCGCCAAGGCTCCGCGAAGCTGGCCGTATGCTCCCTGGATGTCCTAATGCCCCAAGCCCGGGGCGGTGAGGCAGGCGGTGCCCACGGTGCCATCGGTGATGTTGAAAATGCTGGGGAACCTCTCGTCCCAACCCTTGTTCGCGCGAGGACAGTATTGACGGCCGTTGCCCTCGATGGCGGTGATCGTGGGAATACGCGCGGCGAGACCCGCCGAATGCAAGAACGATTCGCCCGGCGTGGTCAGGTCCTGCACACATAAGAAAAGATTGTATTTCTGCGCCGCCGCCCCCATCAACATCGCCTGCGCCTGACCCTTGCAGGCCTTTAAGGCCACACCCGAATATCCCTGTTCCATGGAGAGCCGAAGCGTTTCGAAATCGGTCAGTGACTCGTCGATCACGACCGGCTTGATCTTGGCCGCCTTGTGCATCTTGTTCTCGGGATGAGCCTGCAAGTCGCGGGCCGTGGGCTGCTCGATGTAAGCGATCCGGTCGAACGCGCCCGGGGCGGTCTCTTTGGAGCGTTCGAGCACCTCGATCAGGTACTCCACATCCTGGCATCGCTCATTGAAATCGAGCGAGTAGACCCAGGTGTCGCAACCGCGTTGGGCTTGGGCTTCGGCGGCAGTGTTGTGGATCCGTGTGATCCGCTCGACATCCCAATCGGCATTGTCGCCATTGAGCTTGATTTTGAGATGGGTCAAACCGTCGGCCAGGATCCACTCGGTGAGGGTTTCGGGTAGTCCGTCGGCGATGCGCTTTTCGATGTCGCCATCGGTAATGGGATCCAGCGCGCCCACAAGATGATAGAGCGGCATGGCCGGTTTGGGTTCGCGCGATGTGTAGCGGTCGAGATACTCACCCCGGAACTCATCGGTGAGATAGTGTGCCAAATCGCGGTTCATGAAGTCGCCGCTGAGCGCGTCGTAGCTGTTGATTCCCAAGGCCTTGCCGAGTCCGTCGAAGAGGGCCGCGTCGAAAGGGCTGGCGACCACCAGCGCGCAGAGCTTCGGCATGGGGTCGGCGAGTTCGAGCTCCCGGCTGACCTCTCCCGCCGCTTCGAGGAACGCCGGTTCTAGGTCGGAGGCGATCTCGACCGGGTGGCCGCTCAATCCGCAATCCGCTGTGATCTTGGCGATCTTCTCCTCAAGCCTTTTCATGGCCGCGAGGGTTTGGTCCGCGCTCACTTTTTGCGATGGAAACGACCAGACATTGCCGAGTGGAACCGAGCCGCCGCCGAGCGCTTCCCTTCCATCATGGGTCCTTACCTGGATGCGCACGTTCAGGAGCGTGGTGAAGGTCTGCACGCTTCCCCCAAACTTGAGCGGGGTGCGGAAATTGTGCAGTTCGTAATCGGTCATGACGTCAACGATGGAAAGGTCGGTCGGTCGGCTCATGGCGGTGTCTCCTCAGGAATTCTATTCGGCAAGAAGACAGAATACCGCCCGTGGGCCGTTCCCACGAGTGGATTGGGTGAAGGGATACGATGGGAAAGCCGTCCGGGCAAAAAAAAACGCCCAGGACGATCCTGGGCGATTGCGAGTGTAGGGCGGGCGATGTACCGGAACGCCCGCTACGCCAAGTCAAAGACTGAAGAATGTCAATACGTCGTGTAGACCATGTTGAGAAAGTAGTTCAGCCGTCCGGGGGATTCCTCGACGGTCCAGATCACCCAGTCTCCCGTAGCGGCGGAGCCGGTAGCGTTGCCGACCGCATCGCTCAGACTGCCGTGATCGGTGGAGAGGTAGAACAGATCGTCTAGACCGTCAGCAGCGAGCGCCGCCAACTGATCGCTGTCGCCCGCTAGCGGGACTGTGTATGGAATGCGTAGATGCGTCTGCCCCGCGCCGAGATGGACCTTCTGGATCCCGAGGGCGGTACCGCTCGTCGCATCGGCCGCCGTGACCGGCCCGATGCCGATTGTCCAGCCGCCCGTGCAGGACGCGTCGAGAATAATCTCCCGCACCACCGCAACGCTATTTCCCTTGTGAGGGTATTCGATCGTGTTCGACAGATCGACCACCACTCTGCATGTGGCGTCTTCCGTCGTTCCGCTGACGACCGCCGCAAAATCCTTCGCCGGTCCTTTTTGCGCGAACGCCGCGCAACAGAAAAGCAATACGCTTACTGTCCAGTTGGTTCGTTTCACCATCTGTACCATTCCTTTCGCTTGTGCCGCACGGTTGCCGTTTGTCGGCAACACCTCACTTTCTAGGTGGCGGTCAAGTGGGACGGATGGGGACAAATACGGAGAGACGTGGACGTTTCGGTGAAGAAACACTTCTGTGGAAAATAGAAAATCCCCGCGCCGATCGGACGACGCGGGGATTGCTTTTCGGTCGATAAGAAAACGTTCGAGCTATGCCAACGGGTTCTTGTTGGTGACCTTCTCGCGTACCGGATCGAAGAACTTCATCCGGCCTTCGCGATAGGAATGCACCGCGAGCGTGATCGGAACCTGCACCCGATATCCGATATGGAACGGCAGAACCGGTTGCTCGCGGGTCTTGAGGCATCGCACCCAGTTTTGGAAGTGTCCCTCGCGCGGGTCGAGCTCGACTCGCAGCTCCTTCTTGCCGTACTTGTCGACAAACTTGTCTTTATACTCGCGCTCGGCTCTGATCGTGATGTGTTCGGTGCGGCCCTCGAACCTGCCATGCTCGACCATCACGATGGTGCCTTCGTGGCCGCGAATGAGCCCCGGAATGTGGGTGCTGTTGGCCATGGAGGAGGTGAGCACCACGCTGTGCTCATTGGGATAATCCGCCGAAAGCATGAACGTGTCGGGAACCTGACGCTCGTCCTTGAAGATATAGTTTCCACCCATGCCCACAACGCGATACGGGAACTGGGCCTCGCCCCAGCAGAGGTTGAGCGGGGCCATCACATGGAAGAACAGGTCGGTTGCGGTTCCGCCTGAGTAATCCCAGTACTTACGGAACCGGAAAAACCGGTCGGGATCCCATTCGCGCTCCTGCGCCGGGCCGAGCCACATCTTCCAGTCGATATATTTCTCGCCTTTTCCTTGGGGACCGGTTTCGGGGTGAATCCGGTAGTTCCATTCGCCGCCCTTCGAGTTGCGATGGTAGGAGCCTTGACTGAGGAGAAGCTTGCCGATTGCGTCCTCGGCGATGTACTTCCGAGCCTTCCACCATTGATCGGCGGATGTGGTTTGGGAACCGACCTGGGTGACACGGCCCAGTTTGACACTCATTTCGGCCATCTGCTTGGCTTCTTCGACGGTATGGGCCATCGGTTTTTCGCAATAGACGTCCTTGCCTTTTTGCATCGCGGCCATGGCGATAGTCGCGTGCCAATGGTCGGGCGTGGCGATGATGACCGCGTCGATGTCTTCGCGGTCGACAACCTCACGCCAATCCAATGTGCCCTCGCAATCGGCTCTCTGCATGGCGCTGTTCAGGCGTTGCCGATAGACGTCGCAGACGCAGACGATCTCAATTGTCTTGTCTTGCTCCTGGATTTTTAGAAACGAGCGCAGCAGGGAGCCTCCCCGCCCGCCCACGCCGATGAGCGCCGCCCGTGGAACACCATTCGCGGTTGTCTTGGCCGCCGTAGCGACCACGCGGCTCTTGGTCCCGGTCCCGGCGCATGCGCTCCCGAGTGTGGCGGCACCGGCCACAGTGCCCATCGATTTGACAAAACCTCTACGGTTAATATCCGGCATTTTGAAACCTCCAATGAGATGAAAACGGGTTCCCAAGGATGGAGTGTCCACGATTGCCCCAATGAGACCGGAGCACTTTTCCCAAAATATGCACACCGGGAAGCCGCGCCAATAGTCAACACAAAGCGTGTCCGATTGTCGATGGTTGTACCTTTCGTGACGCCTACGTCCCGGCACCGCTGCCGGACGTCGGAATTTCCCATTCAGGGGGGTTGTCACCGGATAATCTTGAAGATATTGAAACGGGCGCGGCTTTTGCGCTATGATTGAGTCTGCGGAGCGTTTGGCGACGAGGATATCGCCGGGCCTTCGCGCGAAAAGACTACTTTGAACCCACAACAAACAACCGTCCTCATCGGCCCGGACAGATCACGGTCGGCCTCAGAACGGGACGGTGATTCGTGCGAGGCTGCTGAGATGACTCGAACCAGACACTGCAATTCACCCCGTCTACTCAACTTCCGTTACGGAGTTCTTCTGCTCGTCGCTCTGCTGGCTACGCCGGTGTTGGGCCAAGAGCCGCTTCCCGCACCGTTGCCTCTCGATCCCCCCGACGAGTCTCTTTTTCATCCCGCCTTTTTTTCGGATATCGGCATTCAATTGGAATGGACACGCGTAACCGACGCCGTGGGGTATCGCGTGCGGCCGAGCCGAAACGATCTCTCTCTTCCATCGATCGAGACCGAAAGCACCGAGGCGAGTCTGACCGCCACCGTGGAAGATAACGACACGATCACCTGGTCTGTGTTGGCGCTTGACGCGAATGGCGGAGAGGGCACGGCCAGTGCCGCCTCATCCATCGTTGTCAGTTCGACAAGCGGGATCCTCCTTCCGCCGGCACTGCTGACTCCCGAAGTGGACGCTGTGATCGGGCTCGAAGCCCCCGCCCGCACCGATGTTGTCTTTCAATGGGATCCTGTCCCCGGCGCAGTGGCCTATCGTTTCGTCTTGATGATGAACGGTTTTGAGTTTGTGAAGCGGGTTGAAGGGACCAGTTTCACACAGAATCTCCAGGTGAATCAGGAAGGTGTGGCGTTTGACTGGCGAGTTTCCGCTCTGAACGCACTGGAAGAACCCGGTATGCAAAGCGAGACCCGTTCGGTGTTGCTCGCGATCAATCCGGATCCCACTCCGACACACACCTCTACCCCGACCGACACCCCCACGAATACTCCGACGGATACGCCCACTCATACGCCAACCGACACCCCGACAGAGACACCGACCTCTACCCCAACGGAGACGCCGACTTCCACGCCGACAGATACCCCAACCGATACGCTAACGGATACGCCAACAGATACCCCGACAGAGACGCCGACTTCCACACCGACAGATACCCCGACAGAGACGCCGACTTCCACACCGACAGATACCCCAACGGAGACGCCGACTTCCACACCGACAGATACCCCAACCGATACGCCGACCTCCACGCCAACGGATACCCCAACCGATACACCAACGGCAACAGCGACTCCCGTTCCCGTTCCCGGTGATCTGAACGACGACGAAGCTGTCGATTCGCTGGACCTCTTCCATTTCGCGAGGAGCTATCGACGAACGACGGGAGAAGAGGCGTTTGAGTCTCGCGCGGATCTGAACGGCGACGGTGTTGTCGATGCCCGCGACCTGCTGCTTTTCACTGAACTTCAGGACGAGTGACCTGTTGCTTACGTATGTAAGCGTTGTGATTCGCTCCGTTTCGACTTTCGATCCCATCCGCATGGGACGAGAGTTCTGACCGCCGTCCCAGATGCACGGTCCGCTTCCTGACGTCGTTTTTTAGCCTAAGTTATTGTTTTGCAAGTGGTTATGTGCTATCCTGCGAGTGGACAGACTGGAAGGCTGTCACAATCCGCCGCGCGAATCGCCGCTATTCTTTTTAAAAAACTGGACTTACAGCTTGACCGGGGCCTGGGTGCCGACGTACGGTATGTTTGTTAGACGACGGCGATGCGGTCGGGAAACGAGGGGGACTCTCAATGACGTGCACCAAAAAAGATATCGTCAAGGAAGTTGCCGCGAGAACCGGTTTTGATATCGCAAGCGTCAAGGATATCGTACAGACGATGTTCGACGCTATGTGTGAGGGACTGTCGCGGGACGGCAACATCGAGATCCGTAACTTCGGTATTTTTAAGGTCAAGAGCACTCCCGCGCGAAAAGCACGTAACCCGAAGACCAGTGAGATCATCACCGTCCCCGCCAAGAAGCACATCAGCTTTAAGCCCGGACAAGTGATGAAAGAGCAGATCAACGAAAAAGATTTCCCGGAGTTGAAACCTTAGAGCCTCTCT